>JANQNL010000033.1 GCA_028279585.1 Thermoplasmatota archaeon | reverse complement strand
ACAAGAACGTAGACAGGTTCAGACGCTCCATGGCCTTCCAGCTTGCGGACGAGGACCAGGATGTGGTCCCATCCCGAGATGAGATCAAGAAGCTGTTCCTAGAGTACCTGTCCCACCCTGACAACAGGAAGCTGTTCCTTGACATGGCCGCCACAGGTCAGTATGGATACCTCCGGCCATTCTCCATCGATGAGGATCAGTCCATCGGAGTGACGTTCCCCCAGCAGCCTTGCATCCGAATGGTGGCCGCAGGGTACGATGAGTATCTTGGAGAGCCCTTCGACGGTGTCGTCGTCCCGAACCTTGTGCGTGCGGTCGGTGTCAACGGTACAGGCTGTTTGAAGCTCGGCATGAACTATTTACTATCAGTTAAAGCTGTCCAGCAGGCAAAGAAGATCCTCCCTACTGCTGGTTCTGCTCTCTTCCTGGATGATAGACCGTACGAACCCATCGAGGAGCGTTTGATCTCCGAGTGGGACTCATCCTGCTGTTTACTTGCTTTGAAGGATGGGACCTTCATCAAAATACCAGAAGGACCGCTCATCCTTCCATCAGTTACTATCCGCGGCATCACTGACATCCTGATGATGCAGGGAGAGAAGGTGGAGGAGCGAGATGTGTCCTTTGGAGAGCTGGAGAACTGGGTCGCCAACGACGAGCTCGTAACCATCTGCAGCATTGGTACTGCAGGGACGATCAATCGCGTTAGAGAGCTTCACCTGTTCGATGGGGAGAAGGTCCGGTCCGTGATGAGATCTGACGAGACCCATCCATCCTGGGAAAAGCTCGGTGGTATGAAGAAGTACTACTGGGACATCTACAGCGGTGATGTAGCCGTTCCTGAGGGACATAAGGTCGAACACATCCCAAGCCTGGAATGATCCACATGGACGAGAACCATCAGACCTTCGATGATGTAGCTGAAGTGTATGACGCTACGCGTTCGTTGAAGCCAGAGGTTATGGAGCAGGTCCTGGACGTGCTTGTCGAGCAGTTACCTTCAGAAGAGCCGATACTCGACATCGGATGCGGGACCGGTAGGTTCCTTGTCCCACTGCAGGGGCGAGGTTACGATGTGTATGGCATTGATATCTCCGAGGAGATGATGGCCAAGGCCAAGCAGAAGGGAGTCAGGAATGTTTGCTACGGGGATGCACTGGACATCCCCCACCCGGATGGAAAGTTCCACACAGCCATGTCCGTTCATCTTATGCATCTCATCGGGAACTGGAAGGGGATGCTAAAAGAGATCTGTAGGACCACTCGGGAGCAGTATCTCTCTGTAGTGAAAGGCCCCAAGTTCCCCCCATACATGGACATCTATGCCGAGGAGGCCCGTGCCCGTGGTCATCCAGAAGTGGTCATGGGTATCCTGGAGAACCAGCTCTCTGAACGTATTGAACCTGCGAAGGTCATCCTCGTGGACCACATGGTGGAGCACTTCGACACTGCGGAGAAGCTCAAGTTGACCAGGGACAAGAAGCTCTCTGTGACCTGGCATGTTCCGGATGAGGTCAATACTGACATTGCTGATTCACTTGAGAAAACGTTCCCAGATAAGGAGATAATCTGGGAGTACGACCTCTCGATAATGGTGTGGAACGTTGCAGACATCAGGGCGTGGCTGGAAAAGAACTAACAGTCCCAGTCGACGCCGTCGATGTTCTTGTTGTCCGTAAGCTTGATGGTAGCTTCGGTTGTATCGAACCTCATTGGCATTTCAACGTCATACTTGAGTACAACCTCGGTCTCGGTCATGTTCATCGACATGGTCACGACCTTGACCTTTTCATCCTTCAAGTGCTTCTGGACAACCTTCTGGATCCCTTTCCTTGGTTTCCCTCGGACGGTGAGGCAGGCACGTTCGAACTTGATGCCCATCTTGCCCTCGACCTTTCCGATGATAAGAAGAACGCTGGCTGCGATGATCGTCAGGGCCACTGCGATGACGAACTGCTCGGCGGCCACGGACACACCGATGCCAGCTGCAACCCAGATGGTGGCTGCGGTGGTGAGCCCCTTGACGTTGAGACCTTCCTTCATGATGACGCCTGCACCGAGGAAACCGATACCTGTGACGATACCTGCCAGGACCTTGCTTGGTTCCAGGGCATCGCCTGTGACCTCATCGATGTACTGGTTGGAGTAGAAGCCCATGAGCATGAAGGCACAGGAGCCCAGGCACACGAGCATCATGGTCCGTAGACCAGCTTCGTGCTTGGTGTACTCACGCTCCAGACCGAGGATGGCTCCAAGGCCTGCTGCGATGATGAGCTTGAGGATGAGGATGAGCTCATAATCGATGGGGGTCATTGTACATAGTAGGAAGTTTGGGTATATAAAGGGTTAGTCGTCGAGGTAGGATGGGCGGATACCGCTCTTCTTCTTCTTTTTCGGGTACTGTTCTTTCTTTACTTCTAGGATCCTATTGACCCATATTTGATTGAGAAGCACGAACGTCAGCATATAGAGGAGGACGACTGCGAACGAACCGATTATCCATACAGGAAGGAAAACCTCCTTGGAGTCTATGGTGACGAACCAGTCGAGGAGGAACATTGCTGGGAACATCAAGAAGAGATAGATCAGAGAAACGAAAGCATAGATAGCCATTAACTGTCGCCAAGCTGGGAGATGTACCTTGAAGCGATGAAGATCACCCTCACAGATGGAGCACTTGGTTTTGCCAGGTCTGAGCTTCTCACATTCGGGACAGTAGCTCCATGTCTGGACCCTTGACATTGATGTTTCTACCATCTCACTCCTCATCCTCGCTACGCTTTCCTGGCTTATCTTTCTTACCGTATTGCTTCAGGTCTTTGTAGAATGGAACAACAGCTGCGATACCTGCTGCTGGAGTGAAGCCAGCAAGGATCAGGATTGCTGGGAACGGCAATGAGTAGAAGAAGTGGACGATGATCAAAAGCAGTCCTAGAACGAAAAGGTCGATGCACACCCAGAACGTCATCCTGTAAGGTGATGTGTGCGGGTCGTCCACTATGTCCTGCTTTGACATTGGACTGGGATTAGGGTGTGGGTATTAGGATTTTGGGGGAAGGTAGTCTGGGCGGAGGGGTTTCTTCTTGGACTTTTTGGGCTTTGCCTTCTTTAACCATTCTAGCTTCTTCTGCTGCTCATAACTATCTCTACGTGCATTCTTGTGCTTATTCTCAAAAACAAATGAGATCGTGATCACCACGATCATAGCGAGGAGAGTTCCTCCCATTATCAGCATCCCTGCTAGATCTCCGAGCATCATCCCAAAAAAATATGCTAGAACGAACATACCGATAAAACCAACGATCCCTACCGTGATCTGAAGCGTCGTATGTGCTACTACGACCATACTGGCCGGGACCTTATAGGCATCCACGAATCCTTGACAATTAGGACATTTTTGATGCTTGAACGGGTAGTTCTTCTCACACGCAGGACAGTAAGAATACCAACCTATGGTCAGTCCTCCAGATATTCTGGTTTCATGTTCTTCATTCCACCTGCAATATCCTTCTTGAACTCCTTGGGGTTTGCTCGCTTATACTCCTTTGCTACCTTACGCCAGTGTTTGAATTCTAACCGGATCAAGATACTGATTATTAAGATATCTAGCGGGAGCAAAGCTACGATTATTCCCGGAATTATGATGTGAAAGAAGTCGAGAGTGAAACCAAGGACGCTTATCATCAGCAAACAACCCCAGATCATGAAGACTAAGATCTCGATCGCTGTTGCCCTTAACATCTTCTCATCGGCTGGTATCACATGACTTTCATTGGGTTGTTTGCATTTTCGGCATTTGGCCCACCCACTCCAGGACCACTCATCACAATTCGGGCAGTAGGACATCAGCGGCATGGTCAGTCCTCCAGGTACTTCGGCTTGAACTTTTGCTTACTCTTAGAATTACCTTTTACGAACTTCTCTGGGTGTTCCTTCAAGTATTCCATGCCTGCCCGGCGTTTGTATCCGAACTCGAAGTATAACGATCCGAATATTAGTATGCAGAATATTGGAGTGATCACGAGTAGTGTGACCAATGGGGCTACAACGCTAAAATGATCCAAAAGAAATCCAAAGCCCCCAACTATGAGGATCACTGCTAAAATGGCTGCGAGTGAGAACTGGAACACCCAGAACAACACAATTGTCCTGTCATTGGGTAACCTGAAAATGACTGTTTCATTGTGACACCTGTAACATCTGGGAAGGACCTGACCGAATACCTCATCGCAGTTGGGGCAATATGAGATTCGGGGCAAGGTCAGTCCTCCAGGTAGTCTGGCTTCATACGCTTCTTTCCACCTTTATTCTTCACTTTGAACTCGCTTGGATGCTCATCAACATATTTTCTAGCTACCGATTTCCGATGCTTGAAATCAAAATACAGCAATAAACCCAGGTGCAGGATGAAGGTTGGTAATCCAAGAATGGCCACTGCCAAAGGAGCCATCACTGATAGGTAACCGAATAATGAACCAAAGCTGGCCCCGAGCCATAATATCGAGAAGACCGAGATAGTGACGATATGGGCAATGAGTATAGCTATCATCTTCTTGTCGTACTCGATCTTGAAGACCTGGTTCGTCCCCTGGCACTTGGAGCACCCCATTATTTTTCGTCCGTAGACCTCATCGCATGCGGAGCAGTATGTAGCGTAAGGCATGGATCAGTCCTCCAGATAGTCCGGCCTCATCTTGTGCCCATGCATGATGAGATCACCAGTAGCCATTGATAGCCCCTTCTCATCGATCTGCTTGTGCAACACCTGTGCAATGATGGTAAAGACCAAAATGAAGGACACAAGAATGATGACATAGATAGTGATCACGAGATACATATAATCCATGATCATCTCAAAATTTAAAATATAACCAATGAAGATCAAAAGCGCCGGGAAGGTAATAATGAATCCCAGTGGAATTATCATCTTCTTCATCATCTCAAATCCTTCATGCTTAACATCAATCTTCTTGATCCCATCACCACATTCCTTACATCGTTGAGTGATATCAGCGACCCGGGATATTTTCACGCAGGTTGGGCAGTAGTATCTGACGACCATGGTTCAATCTCCGAGATACGACGGCTTCTTCATTCTCCGTCCCTTGTTCTTCCAACCAGCCCGCTCTTTCTCTATCTGCTCAAGCATGATCGAATGAAGTATCGCTTGTCTGTGGAGGAACGTTCCCCCAAGAACGAACATCGCTACCAATGATAGGACATCTATTATGACAATGACACTGTAGATCGATCCCACGAACTCACGACTGAAGTAATACTCTGTAGCAAGGATCGTTGTTAGAATTATGAAGACGCTAAGTAGAGTAACCACTGCATAGAGGACCAAGCTCCAGGCAGTGTAACTGGGTATATCCACCCGTTCCACTGGAGCATTACACTTCTTGCAATCCCAGCCCCACAGCTGAAGACTGTGGCATTCTGCGCAGTATCTCCTCGTAAGCATCCTCTTCAGGAATATATCCAGGTTTAGATTAAAAAGGATTGTTGTCCGTTTACATATGTGCGGGAGGATGCTACTTCGGTTGAGAGTAACCCCGAAAACGCCTTGAAAGAAAGGTTACCCTGGACAATGCAATATCTTACCCCAGGTCCAGGGTAATTTCTGTCAGGAAACGGCGTTCTCGGGATTACTCCCACTCAATAGTCCCAGGCGGCTTGCTCGTAATATCCACCCCAAAGCTCCCCACACCCTCGATCGCCAGCACCTTCTGCGCGATCTCTGTGAGCACTGCCTTCGGGATCTCCGCAGCCTCCGCCGTCATGGCCCGCTTCGAGTACACCGGCCTGATGACGATCATCTCGCCCTGGCCGTCCAGGTCCACAGGCAGAAGCACCGTGGGGCACTGCCAGATGGAGTCGTAGAGGTCGTGCTCCTTCAGGGCCTCCATCACGATGTTGTCGGCCTGGCGCACAGCCTCGATGCGGTCTGCAGTGAGGGATGCGGCTTTGAGCTTCATCAGACTGAAGCTCGCCGGTTTGTAGAGGTAGACCACGCGGTTTAGACCAGCTATCTTGTTAGTGACCCTGCCCGCCTCGATCTTGATGAACTTGTAGTCGATCTCGTCCGCGTCCGATGCGCACGTGCAGTACTTCGGGTCGCACTGGGCCTCGATCTCGGCCTTGGTCTTGGCGATGAAGAGTGCTGCGTGCTCGTAGCTCCTGGCATCACCCTTTACACCCACAGACCTGACCGGCATGACCTTGACGTTGTGGGTGTAGGCAATCTCCTTCTCCACCTTCGGTCCAAGGTCCTCCAGACCCTCCTGCTCTACTCCATCGGAGCAGAGGATGCGGATGCCAAGCCCTGGACCCGGGAAAGGATGCCTCTGCACCATTTCTTCTGACAGGCCGAGCTTCACACCGAGCTCCCTAACCTCTGCCTTGTAAAGGTCCCTGATGGGCTCGATGATCTTGCCCTCGTCGATCATCTGCTGGATGATGGGGACTCGATTGTGGTGGGTCTTGATGGTGTCAGCATGCTTTGTGGCACCGGACTCGATGGTGTCTGGGTAGATGGTTCCCTGGGCAAGCAGCCAGTCTCCGAGGTCGAGCTTCTCGGCTTCCGCGTTCGAGATGTCGATGAACGCGTTGCCGATGATCTTGCGCTTCTCCTCCGGCTCGATGACACCATCGAGCTGTCCGAGGAAGTCGCCTGAAGCATCGATGAGCTTGAGGTTCGTTACTCCCGCCCCCTTGAGCTCCTCCATGACCTGGGCAGACTCCCCGAGTCGCATCATGCCTGTGTCGATGTGGATTGCATACAGGTTCTCTGGGGGCATTGCCTTTGCAAGCAATCCCGCAGATACCGATGAATCCACACCACCAGAGACGAGGATGAGGACCTTCTTGTCCCCAACCTCTTGTTTGAGCTTCTCGACCTGGAGGTCCAGGTAATTAGCTATCGTCCAATCCTGTGAACAACCACAGACACCGACCACGAAGTTGCGAAGCATCGTGTTACCGTTGACGGTATCCCGGACCTCTGGATGGAACTGGAACCCGAAGATGCGCTTGTCATTGTTCGCGATCATTGCATTCGAACAGTCAGCGGTGGAACCGATGACCACGAATCCCTCGGGGAGCTCCTTGACAGCATCGCCGTGGGACATCCAGACCTGCTCCTTCAACGTGAGGTCCTTGGTTATTCCGTGTGGGTCGTCCTGACCCTTGTCAATTACCAGCATCGCATAGCCATACTCCTTGGCCTTTCCTGCAGAAAGTTCTCCTCCGTAGTGTACGGCCATCTGGTGAAGACCGAAGCACAGGCCCAGGACCGGGATGCCCAGGTCAAACACCTTGGGGTTCAGCCCAGAGGTCTCCCCATCATAGAGGCTCAAGGGTGAGCCTGACAGGATGATGCCTTTGTACTTCTTCAGGGTCTCTATCTCCGTGGACGGGTCCAGGATGTCAGAGTATACGTGGAGCTTGTTCCTTATCTTGGTGGCGATAAGGTGGGTGAACTGTCCGCCGTTGTCAAGGATGGCGATGCTGTCCATTTGATCTCCTCACAGTTCAACAGATGAACAGTCAGCACGTACCTTGGAGGCCATCTTCACACGCATCTCGTTGACGGCCTCTGCAACCTTGGGGTCTGCAACACCAAGCATCTGGGCTGCCAGGATGGCTGCGTTATCTCCTCTGTCCAGACCGACGCATCCTACTGGAATTCCAGGAGGCATCTGCACGATGGACAGGATGGAGTCCATGTTGACCTTGCCGGACACTGGAACACCAATGACTGGCCTTCCAGTGTGGGATGCTATTGCACCAGGTAATGCGGCCGCAAGTCCTGCGATGGCTATGAACACCTTTGCAGGGGAGTGGGAAACGATATCTTCCAAAAAGTCAGGTGTCCTGTGGGCGGATGCCACAGAAACCTTGTAAGGGATATCGAGAGACTGAAGTTTATCAGCGGCCTTTTTCCCTACGGCCTCGTCCGAAAGCGAACCCATGATGATATGTACATCAAAATTCTCATTTGGGGACATGCGACCGGGAATGTAACAATGGCTTATGATGTTTTCTCAGATACGTTTTTTAACCTTAGATAGTGAAAGGTTTATAGAGGGAAATGTCTGCCCTTTTCGGGGGAGATAAATGAAGTCTGTCTGTATAGTCCTCGCGGGGGAAGCTGGACAGGGCATCCAGACCATCGAAGAGCTCATCACAAGGACAGCGAAGCTCTCGGGTCTTCATGTCTTTGCGACAAAGGAGTACATGTCCAGGGTCAGGGGTGGTCTCAATTCCACAACGGTCATCATAGGAGATGTGGAGGCTAGGGGGTTCGTACAGACCTGCGATATCTTCGTTCCCCTGACATCGGAGGCTGTGAACAGGTACTCCGAGAGGATCGGTTTCCATACTCACTTGCTTGCAGACAGAGCTATCGTGGATGAGCACATCGAGGACCTGTACTTCGAGATAAAGAAGCTGGCCATTCGTGTGGACCTTGCTGATATGATCAAGGAGTCCGGGGGTTCGAAGTACACCAACACCCTGTACGCTGGCATCCTGTGTGGGTTACTAGGCTGTGACCAGCAGGTCCTGTTCAAAGAGCTTGGCAAGAAGTTCAACGCAAAGGATGAGACGGTCTACTACCAGGAAGAGAAGAAGGCCAAGCTCGGCATCGAGTTCGCCGAGAAGGTCACCAAAGATATGGACCTGGAGTTCAAGCCAGAAGTGAAAGATGAGCTCAAGGATAGGATGCTCCTCAATGGAACCCAAGCTGTTGGATTGGGGGCTATCGCTGGAGGCTGTAACTTCATCTCCAACTATCCGATGTCCCCAGCCACAGGCGTGATGGTATTCCTTGCAGAGCATGCAGGTCGACATGGGATCTTTGTCGAGCAGGCCGAGGATGAGATCTCCGCCATCAACATGGGCATCGGTGCATGGTATGCAGGCGCCCAGGCCATGGTGACGACTTCCGGTGGTGGCTTTGCTCTGATGACCGAGGGTCTGTCCCTGGCTGGTGCCATGGAAAGCCCCATGGTCATACACCTGGCCCAGAGGCCTGGACCTGCAACCGGTTTGCCGACACGGACAGAACAAGGCGACCTGTTGTTCTCCATCTTCGGTGGGCACGGGGAGTTCCCTAGGATCGTGTATGCACCAGGTTCCCTGGAGGAAGCCTTCGACCTAACTCACAAGGCATTCGAAATGGCTGACAAGCATTGCGTCCCGGTTATCATTCTTACCGACCAGTACTTCCTTGACTCCTACTACGACATCGAAGGTTTGGACCTCGACAAGGTCAATAAGAACAGGGATGTCATACGGACCCAGGAGGACTACTGCCGTTACCTCAAGGTCCTGGACGACACACCCGGAAGAGGTATCCCGGGCCATGGAGAGGGACTTGTCCAGACCGACTCTGACGAGCATGACGACTGCGGTCACATCACAGAGGAGAAACGGGACCGTGTATGGCAGGTCGAGATGCGTGGGGGAAAATACCACGACATGATCGACGACCATGTCCAGCCGATCCTCATCGGCCCAGAGGACTACGAGTACCTCCTCATTGGGTGGGGGTCGACATACTGGTCCATCAAGGAGGTGTTCGAGTCATGTCTCCCCAAGGGACTGGCATACCTACACTTCCCCCAGGTCTGGCCGATACCGCCAGGAACCAAGGAGAAGCTCGAACAGGCCCACGCCACTGTCGTCATCGAGAACAATTCCACTGCTCAGTTCGCCCATCTTTTACAGATGGTCACAGGCGTAGAGATCACAGCCAGGCTGCTCCAGTATGACGGACATCCGTTCACCAAGGACCTCCTGTGGGATTATATCCCATACTATGGAAAGGAGGTGAGAGATTGAACTTCGACATGCCCGAGGACACGGACATCGCCTGGTGCCCAGGCTGCGGGAACTTCGCGATACTCACAGCCCTCAAACAGGCTCTGACCGAACTAGATCTGGATCCCACCGAGGTCGTCATGGTCTCTGGTATCGGACAGGCAGCCAAGATCCCCCAGTACGTGAACACCAACTACTTCAACGGTCTACACGGGAGGGCACTTCCCCCGGCCACGGCCATCAAGGTCGTGAACCCAAAGCTCACGGTCATCGCAGAGAGCGGGGACGGGGACATGTATGGTGAGGGAGGAAACCACCTCATCCACACCATGCGCAGGAACCCGGACATCACCAACATCGTCCATGACAACATGATCTACGGTCTGACCAAGGGGCAGGCTTCCCCCACATCCCAGATCGGACTCACCACTAAGGTCCAGACAGGTGGTGTTGTCCTGGAGCCGTTCAACCCTATAGCTGTGGCCATTGCCATGAACGCATCGTTCGTTGCAAGGGCTTTCGCAGGTGATATCGAGCAGACGAAGGAGCTCATGATGCAGGCCATCACGCACAAAGGCTACGCTTTGCTCGACATCCTACAGCCCTGTGTGTCGTTCAACAAGGTAAATACTTTCCATTGGTTCAAGGACCGCATCTACTACCTCGAGGGCCACGACCCAAGCGACAGGGCAGGAGCCTTCGAGCTTGCTCTGGAGCAGGACAAGCTCGGGTTGGGGATAATCTACAGGAACGAAAGGCCAGTGTTCGAGGAACAACAGCGAGTGTACAAGAACACTGATGACCCGCTTTGGAAGAGAAGTGTTGACCTCGAAGCAGTTGGTGACCTCATCAATAGCTTCAGAAAGTGACCACCAAGGATTATTATCAATGTGACCCTTCGTGGTCACGGTGGTCACATGGCTGGAAAGCGTCCCATCAGAGCAGACGATTTGTACAACATCAGTAACATCACAGGCGTAAGGCTGTCCCCGGACGGCAAGAGCGTCCTATTCAATTCATCCCGGACCGACAAGGTCACCCAGAAGAAGTACATGAACCTCTGGATAGCCCCCACAAAGGGTGGTCAGCCGAAGCAGTTCACGTACGGGGACCAGGTCGATGCTTTGGCAGAGTTCTCACCTGATGGAACAAAGATCGCGTTCATCTCCAACAGGCAGAACGAGGCGCAGTTCCAGATCCACATCATCGACGTCGATGGGGGCGAAGCACGTCCCATCACCAACCTGAAGGGTCAGTTCGCACAGCTTGCCTGGTCACCGGATGGAAAGAGGATCGCCATAGTCTTCAGGAAGAAGGACAAGGAGGTCATGGACCGGGAGGCAGACGAGCAGGCCAAGAAGCTCGGTGTGGTTTGTAGGAACTATGACCGTATCTTCTATAAGCAAGAAGCCAAGGGATACATGCCACATGAGCGGTTCCACATCTGGATCGTAAACGCCAAGACCGGAAAGGCCAAGCAGATCACTGACCACAAGGTCAGGGACGAGCATTCTGTCTCCTGGTCTCCAGATGGAAAGAGGCTCGTCTACCTGACCAACACCTCCAAGGACCCTGACCTTGACCTTGAGAACATGGACATCTACACCATGTCTGTAGATGGGGGAAAACCGAAGAAGATACCCACCCCATATGGTTCCAAAGAGCTACCCACATACTCGAATGACGGTAAGACCATCGCCTACTACGGAGCAGAGGGAAAGGGAGTTTGGTGGAAGAACACAACGGTCTGGATTGTCCCTGCCAACGGCAAAGGCAAGTCCGTAGATCTCACAAAGAGGGCTGACATCACTTGCAGCCAGGGAACCCTCAACGACATCATCGGTACTCCGGTCCTGACCAGACCCATCTGGTCGCCGGACGACAACGTCATCTACTTCTCGGCCTCCGAGCACGGGAACATCACATTACGATGTGTAGGTGTCCAGGACAAGAAACACAAGGTCATGGACGTCATCGACGATGTCGGAGTCCTGGGTGAGTTCTCGTTCGACAAGGCTCACAGCAGAGTAGCTTACTTCCACGCAGACGGATACAATCCAGGCGAGGTCTGGACAATGGACATGGCCTCCGGCAAGAAGAAGCAGCTCACAAAGATCAACCAGAAGGCCCTGTCCAAGATAAACCTCGGCAAGCTCGAGTCCGACTGGTTCAAAGGACCCGGGGGAGAGAAGATACAGTACTGGATACTCAAACCCCCAGGCTTCAGTGCCAGGAAGAAGTATCCCGCCATCATTCAGATCCACGGTGGTCCCATGGCACAGTACGGGACCAACTTCATGCACGAGTTCTACTACCTCGCCGCCCAGGGATACGTTGTGGCATTCTGCAATCCCAGAGGAAGCATCGGTTACGGCAATGCGTTCTGCAAGGCCATATGGAACGACTGGGGCAACAAGGACTACGCGGACCTGATGAAGTTCGCAGACCTCGTTGCGAAACAGAAGTATGTGGACAAGGACAAGATGGGGGTGGCTGGGGGAAGTTACGGTGGATACATGTCCTGCTGGATCGTCGGTTCCACGAACCGTTTCAAGGCTGCAGTTGCCATGCGTTTGGTCTCGAACCTCATGACGCTTTCTGGAACCTCCGACCTGAACTGGGTGTTCAACCTTGAGTTCGGGGAGAAGCCAGTCTGGGAGAACATGAGGAACTTCTGGAAGCAGTCCCCACTTAGGCTTGTTGGTAACGTCAAGACACCCACCATGGTCATCCACTCCGAGAAGGACTTCCGCTGCTGTGTAGAGCAGGGTGAGCAGTACTACGCCGCCTTGAAGCAGGTCGGTGTAGACACAGAGCTTGTCCTGTTCCCGGACGAGTCCCATGAGCTTTCCCGAGGGGGAAGGATGGACAGACGTGTGGCCAGGCTCGGTCACATCGGCCGTTGGTTCGACAAGTATCTTAAATAAGGACCTGTCTATCTGTCCCTGGAGGGAGATCCTACGGCCCGGATAATGACCAAGACCACGATGTTACTGGCAGCGATATTGCTGGTGGTAGCGGTCATCCAGGTCATTGTCTACTTCATCTCGGACATTATCGGTCTTGCAACCAGCAGCGCAACCAATCTTACCAGCATGATATCTCTGGGTGCTGGCTGTATCGCTTGCTGTGGGACCGTGATGCTGGTATTCATCATGGCTGGAATGGAGGTCGCTGTGGGCGTCCTGATGATACTTTCTGCTGGGGATTACAAGGGCACTAAGGTCATTCCGATAGTTGGAGCGGTCATGTTCTTCATTGCAGCGTTCTTCTTCCCACTACAACATTTCGGCATCATCTTCATAGCTGTTGGAATGCTCCTTTACATGAAACGATTCCTGAAGCTGGAGCTGTGGTTCCTCAACATCATCGCCGTGGCAGCTGCAGGTCTTGTGTTCATACTATGGGTAATCGCTCTAGTCGTTGGGATAGGTCTGGACATCTCGTTCGTGGCTCATGTCATCAATGTCGGCAGGGACATCCTGTACCTCGGGACCATCGTGCTGATGGGTGTGGCCCTGGTCTTGGCATTTCTGAACCTCAAGAACATGAAGGACCAGGAGAACGTGCCAGCACCACCGCCGATGGCCACGCCTTACTACTCGCCAGGGATGGGTGGGTACGAGAGGGGGTATGGTGGGCCACCGTACCCACAAGGTCCTGGGGGGCCGCATCATCCACCTCGTGGAGAGCCGTATCCTGCAGTGCGACCTCCGCCTCATAGTCAACCTTATAAGGACGTAGATGGTTCTGACGAATGGTGAGAATGAGGAGCGATCGTTCAAAGGATGCTGCTGGTGCAGAAGAGCATGAGATCAGTAAAGACTTCATGTGGAGCCGTTGGGCCCTCACCATGAGCATTCTCTATATCATGCTCGCCTTTTCGGTTCTAATAACGATCCTGGGCAGAGGCGTCGTCTATATCATATTAGGAGTAGTGTTCGATATAGGTCCCTCGATGGAATACTGGGACTTCGAGAGTTTGGTCTGGAATGTATTCTCATTGGTCATAACGAGTGCGCAGCTTGTTGTGCTTATCCTTTTAATGGTCTTTACAATCAAATGCAGAGCAGAATCTCCATCCCTTCAGAAACTGGCTACACCTGCAGCCATTTGTATCGGTGTTGCCATCTTCAGCGAGCTATCGACGACACTATTCTTCCTGGTCAGGTCGGGGTTTGCTGGATCCATCTACATCAGTTCCGATATCTTTGGATGGCTGACGCTTTTCATTCTTCGAATAGGTTGGAGCTTCCCGATTATTCTAGCTGTTATAGGGGCAATGTTGATCCAGATCGCTTTGTTCAAAGGAAGCTTGAAAGCGATACCAATTTGCTTTGGCATCACACTTGCTGCATTCCTGACAATAGCCATTGGTGTAGATGCAATATTCGATCTTATAATGGTGTTCAGATGGTATGATAAGATTGAGGTCTTTTACAACACTATGGCCATTTCTAAATTCATCGATATTGTTGTAAGTATGCTGTTGATGATAGGATTCTTCGTCGTCTCTGTAATTGCTCTCGCATGGAGATCCATGTATATTCCAGAGGAAACCGAACCTGAAAAGATAGGAAAGAAAAGGTCAGGAAAGAAACGAAGTGGGCGTCGAGGCCATCGAGGTTATGCGAGTTAATCCTCTTCATATCCCGAGATGTACTTCACAGTAATGTTCAGTTCCCACTCGACCCACGAGTCTACTATGGTAAATGGCAGGTGGCCAAGCCGCCTAGCCACATCACCACAGTCACCACATTCCACTGTGACATTGTAGACTCCGCTAGTATCCCCATCGTCTTCGTAATAATAGTGATGTATATTGGCGGTGCCAGAAGTTCCAACATGATTGGTCCGAAGACCGGATGAACGCAGTCTTCCATTTGGTAGGGTCATGTACAAGCCAAGCTCATCTCCTTTGTTCTCGTACATGGGACTGGAGATATTGTAATAGGACATGTCCTCATCTTCCCATTGGAGGTACACATCTATATCCCTGATCTCCTCATGGTTCAACCGGAAAACGATCGACTCTTCAGTCATCTCCGTGGAATCTCCAGTGAATTCGAGGAATTGATAATCATATATGGGAGTCGGTGGTGGTTTATATGGCTCATCTTTGATGAATACCATACCGATCACGAAAGCGTTCAATATAGCAAGAAAGAAAAGGAATAGAATTATCGCAGAAGCGACTATCACCACATACCTCTTATCCATCAAGCATTGTAATCCCCGCGACAGTATATACACATTACGACCACAACCGATAAATCCCCCACATCCCCTTTTTCCCTCGAGCGAGGTGGTATCATTTCGAAGCTTCCCAACCTGGTCCTGACCTTAGTTCTTGTCCTTTCATTCTTTACACTGGCCTTAGCCATCATCGATACCACCGAACATGTTACAGCCAGGGCTAACACCATCACCGTGGACGCCTCGGGTGGGGGAGACCATACCACCATCATGGCAGCGGTTAACGCGGCGAGCACGGGGGATGAGATAATCATCAAGCCTGGGACCTACGTCGAGGCAGTGTATCTGAACAGGACACTGAACCTCACAGGCGAGGGATGGGACTGCATCATCAAGTCCCCCAGCCAGTACCTGAACGCGGTCTTTGTGAACTGCCACGATTGTAACATCACGAAGTTGACGATCACGGGTGTACCAACGAACACTGATACTGCTGGTGTAAAGATTCATGGACGCAATACGACAGTCACAGATTGTAACATCTCGGACAATGGAAGACATGGGGTCTGGATCGACGGATTATCAGCCCCAAGACCGGTCCGGAACAATACTGTGGAGAACTGCACGTTCAACGGGAACCTAGATCCAGTCTACATTGCAAGTTCCAACCTCAATAATGTTATCGACTGTGACATGAACTGCACAGGGGACTTCGGGATGTACATCCACTACTCTGACCACACAACTATCATTGGCAATGATATCTACAATACCACCGATTATGCCCTGCTGGTCCATTACACCGAGGACCTTTACATGCGTGATAACACAATGGACATCAACGGGTTGGAGATAGATGGATGGATCAGGGACGAGTGGGACAGTCATGATATTGATACCTCTAACTCCGTCGGTGGACTACCGCTGTATTACTTCGTTGAGGTCTATGGGCTTGTCGTCCCCCATGATTCACATCAGATCATCGTGGTCAATTGTACCAATGCGGTAGCCCAAGGGCATACGTTCTCCGGATCTGAGCCTGGCCTGCAGATGGCCTTCTGCCAGGATGGGAACGTCAATGACCTGACGGTGTCAGATCGATACATGGGATTCGTTCTGTACTCTTGCGACAGAATGAACGTGACCGGAGCCAACATCCACAACAATACCTACGGTCTGCGTTTGACATACTCCACCAGATGTAACATTATGGACAATTACATCCACGATAACACGGACATCGGTCTCTGGGTGTATTACTCTGACAATGCGATGATAGTTGGCAATGACATATCTGACAACGGGGACATCGGTCTGTTCCTTTCTTATTCCAACTCTGCTCGGGCCTACAATAACACCATCCAGGACAATGGTGGATTTGGGGTTACCATCCCCTCATGGAACAATCATTGGATCTACCACAACATCATCACAGGCAACAATGGTGTGGGGGCAGAGGCCAAGGATGACTACCTTGGCAACCACTGGGACGATGGGACCTACGGCAACTACTGGGACAATTGGCATATTCCAGACAACAACAATGACGGGATAGTCGACTACGAATACGACCTCATCGGTTCATCCAACGCAGTGGACAACTACCCGCTGGTGGTCCCGTTCGGTTGGCCCCTCATCGTGACGGACGATGTGTCCACAGCTCACGAAGAGGTCCTCTACATGGTCCAGTACGATGCCATCGACTTCGATACCGATAATTCCACACTGGTCTGGAGCTGGGACACCAACGCGGACTGGCTCGACTTCGACTCCTCCCAGGTCCTATACGGCATGCCATACGACTCGGACATCGGTTCGTTCTGGGTCGAGATCACTGTCACTGATGGCGACCACCAGGATGTGACGAACTTCACAGTCAGTGTTGGGAACACCAACGACGATCCGGTCATCCATACAACCAACGTCCTTTACATCGACGAGGACAAGGAATATGCAGTGAACTATACTGCGCTCGACCCCGACCCGGATGGGGACCAGCAGACATGGACGCTTGAGACCAACTGCACATTCCTGGACCTATCTGCAGATGGGAACCTTACCGGCAACCCGGAGAACGAAGATGTTGGGTATTGGCTGGTGAACGTGACGGTAACTGATGCCCATGGAGCGACCGACTCCAGCATCTTCGACCTGCAGGTACGGAACGTTAATGATGCTCCGGAGATAGTCACGTCCAAGACCGGCATCACATACGAGGATGAATTGTACTTGGTGGACTATAACGCGACAGACATCGATCCTACGCACGACACGCTTACATGGCATCTCTATGGGGATGCTGACTTCCTTTCGATCGACTCTGCGACCGGGGTGCTTTCGGGAACGCCAGACCATACCTGGGTCGGAACCTGGACTGTGAACGTGTCAGTGGTGGATGGGAATGGGGGGGAAGACTATCTGGTGTACTCGTTGGAGGTCAGGGAGGTTTTTGAGCCCATCGTGATCAACCCAGTACTCACAAATCTGACCATTCAGGAGGACGAGGTCGGTTATATCCCAGATGTCTCAAGGTTCTTCACTGCACCAGATGGTGAAGAGCTGTTTTTCATGGTCAGTGGACCAGAGTCGTTTAAAAATGTTATTCTCGAGAACGGTTCAGCTGAGATCGCTCCAAGGGAGGATCTAAACGGTGAATGGACCATCACCCTCGAAGCAACGTCGGATTGGTTGATCATAGCCACACATTATATCCATGTGACCGTTGTCGGAGTAAATGATGCTCCATACGATGCATCCATCCACATCTCTTCTGCTGAAATCTACGACAACGTCAACGTGGACCTGTCAGGTTCAGCCTCGGATGTAGATAAAAGGTACGGCGACACTCTGACCTACACCTGGTCCTCGGACGTGGATGGACCGCTCGGAACTGGCGAGAGCATCGACACTTTCCTCACCGCTGGCCCCCACAACATCACCCTTACCGTAACTGACTCCGCGATGGCTACGACCACGGCATACCTCGAGGTCACTGTCACCGAGTACATCGAACCCAACGGCACCACTGACGGACCGGAACCAGATGGAAGGGATGGGGGAGATGACGATCCCTTCGACATCACCGTCATGATCCTTGCAGGCATCCTGGTGGTAGCGATCATCCTCGTGGCCATCTCGATCGCGTTCGTGGTCTTCGGGAAGAAACCTTCCAAGCAACCCGAACCCGAGGCACCTCCAGAGGAAACGTCTGTGGCCGAGGAAGAGTTCCTGGCTGCAGAGCAAGAGGAGGGAGAACTACCCGACGAGGAAGAGCTTCCGGAAGAGGAGCCAGAGGAGTTCGGAGATCAGGACATTCCTGACGAGCGAGAGCTTGAACCAGACGACGTCGAAGGGGAGCTTCCAGAGGAGCCTGAGGAGGAGCTCGAAGAGCTCGAGGAAATGAAAGAGCTCGATGGTTTAGAGGATGACTTCGACACCGAGGACGAGGACCTCGACGTGATGCTTCCCGACGATGTGGACTAGAGCATTTATCCATTGACGACATTCCACTGCTCATGAAGTACCACATGCGCAAGAAGGAAAAGGAGATCACTGACCGAGAGGAGATCCTCGAAGTGATCAAGGGCCAGCGATTCCTCACCCTGGCCATGTCCATGGACGACCAACCCTACACCGTCCCTGTCAACTACGCCTTCGACGAGACCAAGGACACGTTCTACTTCCACTGCGCAGGTGTGGGAAAGAAGATGGACGTCCTCAAGGCCAACCCGAACGTGTGGGGCCAGATCATTGAGGACAACGGCTACAAGATGGGGGACTGCGACCACGCCTATAGGTGCATCATGTTCAAGGGCAAGGCCACGGTCATCGAGGACAAGGGAGTCCTCATCCACGCCCTGGGACTGCTCATCGACCAGCAGGAGGACGATCCAGCTCCGATGAAGAAGAGGAACATCGAGTCGGGAAACCTCAAGAACGTCCACTTGGTCAAGGTCGAGGTGGAGTTCTTCACCGGCAAGGCGAACAGCTAGGCGGAGCGATCTCTGAAAATATCACAAAGAATTGGTTGGCTCTGATCGTCGTCAACTGTTTTTGAGCGAACCAACCCTTCTTCTTCTTTTCAGAGATTGCGGAGCATAGCTACCGGATGATGTACATCAAATAGATGCAAGCACATTCTATTGTTGACACTTGCTCTACAAGTGAGAACATAAGTGCAAACCTCTATTAACTATTGTTAATTAGCAGAGGCGATACCATGTCAAAACTTCACGATGACATAACAGAGACAGTCGGTAGAACACCCATAGTCAGGCTCAACCGTGTGACCGAAGGTTGTGTGGCCAAGGTCTATGCGAAGCTAGAGTTCTTCAATCCATTAGGTTCTGTCAAGGACAGGATCGCTGTGGCCATCATCGACGATGCCATCGCTACAGGCAAGCTCAAGGAGGGGGATACAGTGGTGGAGGGGACCAGCGGCAATACCGGCATCGGACTTGCCATGGCCTGCGCTGCCAAGGGCCTCAAACTGAAGCTTGTGATGCCGGAGTCCATGAGCGTGGAGCGCAGGAGTGTGCTCGCACACCTGGGAGCCGAGCTTGTCCTGACCCCCGCGGCAGGCGGGATGGGAGCAGCCATCGCAGAGGCCAAGCGCATTGCCGAGGAAGAAGGAGCCTTCGAAGCACTGCAGTTCGACAATCCCTCCAACCCGAACACACATGAGAAGAACACAGGCCCGGAGATCTGGGAGGACACCGCAGGCAGCATCGACATCCTAGTTGCTGGCGTTGGGACAGGCGGGACCATCACAGGTGCCACACGTTATCTCAAGTCCAAGAACCCGGACCTTGTATCCATCGCTGTGGAACCAGAGACCTCAGCTGTGATGTCCGGTCAGCCCAAAGGGCCCCATACCATCCAGGGGATCGGGGCTGGCTTCATTCCAGGCAATCTCGATATGGACCTCATCGATGAGGTCGTGACCATCAGGGACGAGGACGCTTTCGAGACATCCCGACAGCTTGCCCGACAGGAAGGTATTTTTTGCGGCATCTCATGTGGAGCAGCAGTGTGGGTAGCATTGCAGGTCGCAGCCCGGCCGGAGAACGAGGGCAAGACCATCGTAGTGATCCTACCTGACGCTGGTGACAGATACATCTCGACGGCATTGTTCAAGGAGTGAAGGACATGAGCTCGGACAGGATAGAGACAAAGCATACGGATTGTAAGGATTCATTGAAGGCTCGGCGGTTCTACAAGGACCAGCTTCCTGAGGTCATCCAGGCAGTGGCTGAAAGCTGCTTGACCCATCCAGAGATCGTTCATCTGGACATGGAGGCCATCCCATCGAAGGAATCCGTTATCTCTATCATCGACGACCTCATCGACATCATGTATCCCGGCTTCTTTGGTAACCAGAGGATCAACAGGAACCAGCTCCGATACCATGTGGGTGATGAACTGTCCCGTGTGTTCGATGCCCTGGCCGAAGAGATCAAGAAGGCGATGATGCACGAGTGTGTGGCACAGGACAAGGAATGTATCAACTGCGCTGACGCAGCTCAGCGGGAGACCATGTGCTTCCTGCGCAAGATCCCCAACGTCCGAGAGATGCTTGCAGGGGATGTCAGGGCCACCTACGACCACGACCCTGCGGCAAAATCCACCCACGAAATAGTCTTCTGTTATCCTGGCATCAAGGCAATTACGATCTACAGGCTCGCACACGAGCTCTACCTGCAGAACGTTCCGCTCATCCCAAGGATAATGACGGAGTATGCTCACGCCGAGACCGGAGTGGACATTCACCCTGGAGCAAACATCGGCAAGAACTTCTTCATCGACCACGGCACAGGTATCGTCATCGGCGAGACCACCCAGATCGGTGACGATGTGTGCATCTACCACGGTGTGACACTGGGAGCGCTCAAGTTTGACAGGGACGCGGATGACCAGCTCATCCGAGGCGTCAAGAGACACCCGACCGTAGGTGACAAGGTCGTCATCTATTCCGGCTCCACGTTACTTGGATCTGACACCATCGTGGGGGAAAGATCAGTGGTCGGGGGTAACTCCTGGCTCATCGAGTCCATCCCTGCTGGGACCAAGGTCATCTACGAGTGTCCCCAGCTGAAGTTCAAGAAATGTTCCGAGTGTGCTCTGGCAGACAAGTGCGATCGGCCGGAGTAAGCCTACCCAACAACGCTCCCCGAGTGAATAAAAACTCTAACGTTGGATGAATATTCTTAATAATACCAACGTACATATTATCCTCGAGGCACGAGGAGGGACAGATTGGCAACCAACACCATGACAAGATGTCCAGCATGCTACGCTGAGATCGACCGCAAGTTACACAACAATGACCTGTACAAATGCAAGAAGTGTAACACAGAGTTCCTTGTCAGATGGAACGGCGACAGACGTGACTACGACCTCATCGACCCGGGAGAGGTAGGCAAGGACGAGCCTCTGAAAGCTCCAAAAGGTACAGTTCGAGCTGCGATAATCCTCCTTGTCTCCATCACCGCGTGGGTCCTTATAGTAGCTGGAAAGGATGTTCCGTTCTTCCTTCTTCAGCTCGTCCTCATCACTATGGGTTACTACTTTGCGTTCCGCGGTTTCACAGCTGTCCTTGCCGCAAAGCATCTTATGGAGAGCAGTACCAATGCCACACCCCGACCAGGCACCCAGACCCACGGTGAGCTCTTCCTGCCCAAAGGCTGGGTACGCTGGATCGTCCTCATCGGTTTTGGAATTGCAGCGTGCGTCATGTTCGGTCGCGGCATGATCATCCCCTGGGACTCCCCAGGCGCTATAAGCACCTGGAACTACGACTACATCCAGTTCTTTTTCATCTTAGCAGGTATCACCATCGGTTACCTGACCTCGATCCTGTGGCTCAAAAGAGGAAAAGAGCTCGTCCCCTTCATGAAGCACGTCCGGGCGATCTGCGTCCTCCTCATCGCTGTGGCCTTGGTGATCTTCACGTTGACCTCGGCCTTCGTGGACATCGGCGTTCCGATCCCAAGCTGGGCCATTACCTTCTGTGTCGGTATCATAGGCTTCTACTTCGGTGCCAGGTAAACCCAGCCTCCCGAAAGACCTATATCCAGATGCTTACATCCACTCGAGCCCAGGGGGTCCAAGAATGGCTGAAGGGAAGTTCGCAACACTTATCGCATGCATGGATGGAAGGGTACAGGTCCCTCTGTCCGAGTGGATGAGAGAGCATCTGCAGGTCGACTATGTTGATACCATCACAGAAGCTGGACCAGAGAAGATAGTCACCCAGGGCACAGAGGCCCAGATAGCAGCTATCAGGGAGAAGATCGAGGTATCTGTCAACCTCCATGGCTCTGCGAACCTCGTAATGAGCGCCCACCACGATTGTGGGGGAAACCCAGTGTCCAAGGAACAGCACTTGAAGGAGCTGGCCCAGTCCGTAGAGGCCATCCAGAGCTGGGAGTATCCAGTGCGCATCATGGGTGTCTGGGTCAACGAGAAGTGGGAAGTTGAGCTCATCCACGACAAACCCTATCACTGATGTCCATACCAGTTATTCATCTGCCCACTCATGGAACTTTGAGTGGACAATTATTTAAGGCTCCGAACCGAATTCACTAGATAACGGAAGCCTTTGCATGGACTACGATTTCATCATCATCGGTGCTGGGGTCATCGGAACGTCGGTGGCCTGTTACCTGCAAAAGTCCAGTCCCAACAGGAAGGTCCTCCTTATCGAGAAGGAGAAGCGGGTCGCGGCCGGCAATACCGGAAAGAGCGCAGCCCTCTACCGCAACATATTCTCGTCCCCCACAGCAAAGAAGCTTGCCAAGGGGACCATACATTATCTGAAGACCATCAAATCCGAGGTCCACCTGGACCCTATCGGTTATCTATGGCTCTTCAGCACCAACCGTTGGGAAGCTGCAAAGGCGGCTATGCAGTCTTTGGACCCCATTGCGGACCAGATAGAGTTCATGATGGGCACAGAGATCCAGAGGCGTATCAACATCAACACCCAGGGCAGGATGATGTTCCCCGACATCTATGCAGGGATGTTCGGCCACATGTGTGGCTCGCTCTCTGCGATGTCACTGGCGAAACACTATCTCAAGGAATTCGTCGCGGCTGGCGGTGAGGTGAAGTTCGAGACCGAGGTCAAGGAATTCCTTCTCTCCGGTGCAGAATCCGGCTATGCTCCATGGGACAACGTCCAGGTCATAGGGGTCAAGGACCAGAACGAAGAGGTCTATGTGGCCGGCCACATCATTGTTGCAACCGGAGCGTGGACCCATCAGCTCCTGTCCGAGCTTGGCATCTTCAGCTCTGTCCTTCCCAAGAAGCGGCAACTGTTCGGAGTGAACGTGGAGGACCCATCCATCTTCGTGCCCGAGGGAGGAAAGCTCGAACTTCCAGCGATCATCCTTCCAGCGGGCGAGATGTATGTCAAGCCACTTCTCAAGCGCAAGCTTATCCTGGTGGGAGCGTCCAACGACCTTGGCGAGCCGTTCAACATGTCCAATCCTGAACCTTCTGTGGA
>JANQNL010000140.1 GCA_028279585.1 Thermoplasmatota archaeon | reverse complement strand
GTTGCCAAAGAGACCCAGTTGAAACAGAAGAAGGATGAACTGGACAAGCTCCGCAACGAGCTCATCAAGCAGCAGGAGATAGGCAATCGTCAGAAGGAGAAGCTCAAGGAGCAGACCCAGGAGATAGAGAAGCAGAAGAAGGACATCTCCACGCTCCAGGTCGAGCTCGAGCAGCAGAAGAGCGAGCTTTCAGAGTTAAAGAAGGACCTTGACTCGGAAAAGGCTGAGGTCGAGACCGAGAAGGGCAAGATCAAGAAGCAGAAGAAGGCCGTGAAGGTCCTGGTCAAGAAGAAAAAGGACGAGAGCGCCCAGAAAGAGGAAGAGATACGGGAGCTCAAAAAGTCCATCATCGTCCTTCGCAAGAAGGTCATATCTCTCAAAAAGGACATCGAGGACAAAGATGACCTGGACAAGGATAGAAAGGAGCTGGAGGACCTCAAGGTCAACCTCGCTAACGAGCAGGACTCCATCGAGGGTGACAAGGCTGCCATGAAGTCCGAGCTCGAGGAGCTCGAGCAGAAGCGCGCTGAGATGGAAAAGGCCCAGGAGAGCATCAAGCGCGAGACCCAGGCCATGAACAGTCTCAAGGAGACCTTCGAAGAGGCACGCCAGGCTTTAATGGAGGAGAGGAAGGCCATCGATGAGAAGGTCGAAAGGATCGAAAGTGGTGAGCCAGCAGAGGCCACAGTAGCTGATCCTGGATTCCAGGAAAAGATCGATAAGCTCACAAAGGAGCGCGACGAGATCGCGAACCAATGCTCTGAGCTTGCAAATCAGGTCAACGAGCTTACCGACAAGATGGACCAGGAACCTTCAGGTTCAGATGGTCTTAATGCGGAAAGGGAGGCCTTTGAGAAGGAGAAGGCCGAGCTCGAGGAGACCAAGAAAGCCCTTGAACGCGGCAATCAGGAAATGGTCCAGAAGTGTGACGACCTCATCGGCCAGCGAGACTCCATGAAGGAAAGCCTTGAGAGGATGCTTGGCGAGAACGAGATCCTCAACCATAGGATAAAGACCATGGAGGACAAGGTCCACGCTATAGAAGAGACCGAGGCCCAGAGTGCTTCCAATGAGGAGTACGAAGCAATTAGGAAGGAGCTTGAAGATTCCCAGATCGAGCTTCGAAAAGCCTCAGAGCTGGTGGCACACCTCGAGTCCATACAGGCCAATGTTACCTCGGGAGAGTCCGTTGACAAGGCTGCATACGAGAAGATGCAGGATGAGCTGGAGCTTACGCGCAGAGAGCTCACCGATGCCAGGCAGGAGATAGACAGGATAAAGGACGACAAGGTCCACCTTGAGATGATGCAGCAGACCGAGGAAAGGCTCAACGAGCTCGAGGAGGAGACCGCTCGACTTCTGGAGCAGAAGGCCATTGCTGTGCGGGAAAAGGATGACCTGCGCGGCCAGGTGGATTCCTACGAGAAGGACATCGACCATCTGAAGACCCAGATATCAGGATTACAGGACATGATCGAGACCAAGGAGGGTGTGGCCAAGGGGCCGGTGGTCAAGACCCCGATGGTGGACGAGACTCCCACTGAGGAGGAACAGGTCGAGGATGCTGTAGAGGAGGAAGAGAAGGTCGAAGAACCTGTGGAGGAACCGGTGGAAGAGAAGGTGGAGCAGGAGACCGGCGAAGAGGTCTCTGAAAAGGATGAGACCACCGAGGACCAGGTGGAAACCCCAGAGACCGGTGAGGAGGTCACAGAGGAACCTTCTGGCGAGGTCACAGAAGAGGAACAGCCCTCGGAAGAGCCCGCAGAAGATGCTCCAGAACCAGCGACCAAAAAGAAGAAAAAGACCTCCAAGAAGAAAAAGAAGTCCAAGAAGGTCGCATCCAAGAAGAAGAAGAAACAAAGGGAACCTGGTGCAGAGTACGAGTGTCCCTATTGCGGTTCCCATATCACCCTTGCCACTGTTGAATCCGGTGTGTGCAAGTTCTGCGGGGGCGAGTTCGAGTAACGGTGGTCAAGCTTGCTCCATATAATACTTGCTGATTCCGAACTGGAGCTTGTTCCAAAGAAGCTCCGCAACCATCCATCGGTCAGAGCAAACGCCCAGCGGCGAGAACGCTCTCCGAAGATGATCCTTCTAGACTCGTCCCTTCATCATTCAGCAATGACGCAGATGGGGAAAGATGAGTCGTCCCGTAGGGGAAGACCTGACATCGTTCACCAGTGCATCAACATCAGCCAGGACTCCATCGCTGTCCAGAAGGGACTTGCCAGGCTTATCGTTCATACTCGGAACGATGATGTCATCGAGATCTCTCCCAACACTCGACCTCCAAGAAGTTATAACAGGTTCATCGGTCTTTTCGAGAAGCTGCTGTCCGAGGGAGATACAGAGTCCTCTGACAAAGAAGGGAACGTCCTGATGAAACGATATACGTCGGGTTTGTGGGGTGTCGTGGATAGCATCGTTGGTAATGCTGGTAAGGTCATCGTTCTGGACGACCAGGCGAAGCAGGGTGGAGGGATTTTCGAGGATGTCGAGATCACTGGGGATATGGTCGTCATCATAGGGGGATTCCCGCATGGCGACTTCCGGTCCGAGCTCGAGCCCAGCTGGAAAAGGGTGGCCATCCATGATATGCCTCTGACCGCTACAGCCTGTCTTGGAGAGGTCTTGGTGGGTTGGAGAATGGCCAATAGTGGATAGGTCAGGGTCGTTTAGGTTGGAGATTACCGAATTATTATTAATGTAAGGGGTTATAGGGTGGACTGGTCCTAATTGAAGGTGGTCAAATGGGCGAAAGATCAAAGATCGACAAGCTTACCCGCGAGATAGAGCGTCTCGAGATAAAGATCGAGAGGTACGAGGACAAGCTGGACGATTACAAGGCACAGATGAGAAGGAAGCAGATAACAAAGGCTACCTTCCAGAAGAAGAAGCAGCTCATATCAGACCACATCAGGGGACTGCGTGGCACCATCCACAGGAAGGAGAAGGCCAGGCAGACCTTTGAGAGACAGCTTCGAGAAAAGGACGATGAGGATTAAGCCAGGGTGGAGCTTATGAAGGTCAGCATCATCATCCCGACCCTCAACGAGGAAGAGTCCATCGGCCCTACGATAGACCAGATACCCAAGGACTTCGCCAACATGGAGATCCTTATCGTCGACGGTCTTTCCAAGGACAAGACGGTGGAGATCTGCCAGAACAAAAGCTGCAGGATCATCATGGAGAAGCGCAAGGGGTACGGCCGAGCCTACAAAACAGGTTTCAAGGCCGCTCGTGGAGACATCATCTGCACGTTGGATGGTGACACCACATACCCTGCAGAACTTTTCCCTGAACTTGTCCAGCAGCTCATCGACGAGGACCTTGACTTCATCACCTGCGACAGGCTGACCAAGGCTGAAAAGGGTGCAATGAGCCCAAGCCACAAGGTGGGTAACTGGGGCCTCAAGGTCTGGACCAACATCCTGTTCAAGACCAAGCTCATCGACAGCCAGAGCGGCATGTGGATCTTCAAAAAAGAGGCGCTGAAGAAGATCAAGCTCACCTCCGATGGCATGCCCCTTTCCGAGGAGATAAAGATAGAGATGTTCACAAACCCTGACATCAGGGCCAAGGAGGTCTCTGTACCTTACTATCCTCGTATCGGCGATATCAAGCTCAATACCTGGGGAGATGGGGTGGGGAACCTTAAGTTCCTCTTCAAAAAGAGGTTCAAGAAGGGCCAGGACGCTTGAGACTGTTCCGAATTTTCACTATGCCTAGTCTTGACTCTCCCCCCACGTCTTACGACGAGCACCGCACCCCATACCTATATCAACCCCATGAGACATTGCACCCACAATGCTCGATCTTGACGAGACCAAGA
>JANQNL010000100.1 GCA_028279585.1 Thermoplasmatota archaeon | reverse complement strand
CCAATTATCAGCGTCAACCCGATGGCTATCAGCACAGCCACCCACCAGAACGCGATAAGACCTGCGTCCTCCTCTTCGACCACGACCGGCGGTGGTGGTGGTGGTGGAGGTGGTGGTGGTGGCGGCCACTTGGTCCTGAAGCTCATGGACATTCCTTCCTTGAGCATCAGTCCCTTGATGTCCGTGATGTTCCTTGTGATGTAGACAGTGTAGGTCGTGTTGTAATCAAGTGATCCGTTCGGACCCCATGTGATGTTGTTGTTCTCAAGATCGTAATATAGCCAACCACCTATCCTGGTGCCGTTCTCATCCACGACATACACAGATGGGTTGTCATACTCTAGACCGAACTGAACGGTCACAAGCTCCGAAAAGCTCGCGTAGAACTCTGGCTCCAGTGAGACGTTGATGAGAGTATCGTTGCGCATCTGGCCACCGGTCTCTCTGATCTCGCCGTTGAAGAACGCCCATGACTCCAAGTATGGTGGAGTAAGGGTCGTGAACTGCCACGTATAGTCTGTGCCGATCTCGTTGTGAGCCAGGTCCATGATGTCGCCGGAGATGACAACCTCATAGGTCGTCTCCATCTCCAGGTCGTCGTCTGGATAGATGTCCAGGGAACGTGAGTTCTCTGTATAGACTATACTGAGCTCGACATCCTCTGTTCCAACTCCGGCCACAGGCTGTATCTTGACGTTGTCCTCAGTGATAGTGCTCAACAGCATGTTCTCGGAGAAGATACAGGCAATATGGGTATCCAGGTCCACATCCACCGTTCCTGGGTCTGGATACGGGTTCCTGACCGTCGGTGGAACATCATCGTTGGTGATCTCCACCATTATGGTCTCTGTCTTGGAATTACCGCTGCCATCTGTCACTGTCAGAGCGACAGAGTACATGCCTGGCAGCAGGAACGTGAAGTTGAACTCCGTTCCATAGAACGTCATCAATGTACCATCGTAGTCGAACTCCCAGGTGAAGTTACCTGTCGTGTCGAAGTTCGGATCGTTATCGAACGAGCCCGAGGCGTCCAGGACGATAGTGGACCAGATCAGTCCGGTGTCCTCACCGTCCCATCTGATGGTCGGTGGGTCCTTGTCCAAGACAGTTACATTTATGGTATCCATTGCATAGTTGCCTCCAGCATCAGACACGTTCAGTGTCACTGGGTAGACTCCTACCACATCGAACCTGTGTAGGACGTTGAATCCCCACTTGATCACCTCACCGCTCTCGTCTGTGATCATCCACGTGAAGTTCGCACCAGTTGGGAAGTTAGGATCGTTATCGGTGCATAGACCGCCATTGAACCACACTTCCTCGCTCTGGTTTACTATTCTATCTCCACCTGCATCAGCAAGTGGTGGGGTAGCATCTCCAACCTGGACGTTGATAGTGGTATTGGCCGTATTGTTCGCCATGTCAGTGACGAACAACTGGACCTGGACCACAGATGTAGTGTCGAACCTGTGGCTTGCGGTCTCGCCGTAGTAGATGGATGTGCCTCCAGTATCGAAGACATGCCACGTGTAATTGGATATCACAGCATAGGTTGGGACGGCGCAGACGTCATAGGATGCACTACCATCGAGCACAAGGCTGCCGAACTGGGCAACGCTCTGGTCCCCACCAGCGTCTGCTACTGGATCATGCTGGTCGAGCACGACCTGGTAGGACGAGCTGGCGGTGGATGGACCGTTCCATAGGGCATCGAACGCAACAGCTGTGATGTTGTTGTATCCATCCCTTGGTAAGGTATACCAAGTTTCATACTGCAGTGTGGTCTCGTTGACAACGGCCTGGGCGATGAAGTCGATGTGGTCCTCGACCAGTATCCTGACCCATCCGGTCTCAGTGGAGTCACCGCTTCCATACCATGTGTCGATATTGGTGATGGCTGGAAGGACCGTGTTGAAATTCGGCACACCAGGCGGGGTATTGTCAATTGTGAGGTTGGTAATGATCGGTGATAACGTTCCATTGTTGAACGCTTCGTCCCTGGCCTTGGCTCGAAGAAGGACCTTAGTTCCTTCACCAGGACCTCCATTGGATGCTCGAGTGTCCCAGATGTAAGGTTGCCAGAAACTCGAGTGGAACCCTGCGTCCACCCAGCTGTTACCGTCATCGTCCACTCCATTACCGTCGGTATCGTTGTAGTATTCGAACCATGCCACCTGCGCATCCAGGTCCCCATCGATAGTTATCGACGCGTTCCACCCGATGGTGGAGTTCGAAACAGGAGTTGTGATGTTGCACCAGGGTCCGATGATGTCGGACGGTGTGCCGTTCTGTTCCAATGAGTATCCAGACTCTACAAGGTATATGTCACGGACACTGATCACATAGTAGTAGGTCGTACCATCAATTAGGCCAGTATCATTGAACACTGTGAACAGACCTGGATTTCCTACGTAGTTGTACGGTCCTCCTGAAACATTGGAACGATAGATCCTATAGTTGAACAGGTCCACCTCGTCAGATGCATCCCATTCTAGATGGAGAGCATTCCCTTCAGGAAGTGGAGTCACATTGAGGTTCTTTGGATGCCTGGGCATAGTGATGTTGATCACGACCGCGGGTGTTCCGATCTTGGTGGATGGGGCTGTGAAACCGTTACTAAGGAAACCGCGCACCCATCTCGTGCCATTGTCCTCGGCTCTAATGGTATAGGACGCACCGTATATACCATCCCCTTCCAGTTCGTCAGAATGGTTACCGTCATCGAACATCGTGATGTTCTGACAGAACGGTGATCCATGCATCGAGAAGGTTCCAGCACAGTTCTTCGGACCCTTTAGTTGCACATTTAGGACGTCTCCTTCCGATAGGATCGTATGTGCATCGTGCTTGACCCACAGGATCGGTGGTGGGACCTTTATCTGGGCGTTGTCATACCTGAACTCGGATGCTGGGTTCGCATCGTAATAATCGCAGGTGATGTTATCGTCGGCTGCTACCTTGAGCTCGCCTGCAGCTGGAGTTCCATTGGTCAGGGTCACAGTGCCTGTGAAGACCGCAGAGCCTGCAGAGGTCTCGGTCATCGTCAGAGTCACACCGCCAGGGTTGCTATCAGATGTGACGTTGATATTGAAGGTCGTTACTGGGACAAGGTCCATGTCCACGATGGTGACAGTTGCATTGTCGTTCGGAGTGTAGTATGCCCTATCGAAGGCTACGACACCATAAGAAGAACTGATACCACCGGTCATGGCTATTGCGTAGGTAGGGGTCGGCTGGGGGACGTTGGACCCGGTCACGTTGATGGTGTAAAGACCCACCTGTGGTGTCTGGATCCTGACGACCTCAACTGTGTTGATATTGTCGTAGGTGCCACCGGTCTGTGACCATCCAGTTGCTGCAAGCTCATTACCCTTGTACTTCGTCCCATCCGGGGCGATGACGGTCAGGTCAAGGTCGTTGACGATGTTCGTGCTTGCAGATGTTGAGGATGGATAATCCATCCATGCAAGGCAGATCTTGAAAGGCTCTGTATTGTCGCCGATACCGACCATGTGGCTCTCTTCACCACCATCTCCCAGGCCGGTCTTGTCCTCGATGTAGTCAAGGATGGCTGGGGAGTCAGGGTTGATCGCTTCTGGCATGTTCAGCCTTCCCCATCCCTCGTCAGCCTGTGGTGCAACACCGGTCTCGCTGGTCATGTCCTCTGCGTTGTTGATCATCGTTGCTTTTACCAAAGCAGCGCTTGGGTCGTTGTAAAGACGTGTATCAGTATAGTACTGGCGGACGAGAACACCACAGCCAGCAGCGTTCGGGCATGCCATTGATGTTCCTCCCATACCAGTGTAATAACCAGATCCACCTGTGAGGGAGGACTTGCATGATATGACGTTCCAGTCACCTGGAGCAACGATATCAGGCTTGATCCTTCCATCCGGTGCTGGACCTCCAGATGAGAACGATGCAAGCTGCTGCTTTCCTGCCGCGATACCTCCACTGGTGGAGGAACCTGGGCCGCAAGCACCTACTGCCAGACAGTTCTTTGCAGTTGCAGGTGCAGATACCGTTGACTGGCTATGTCCATCGTTCCCAGCGGCCATGAATACCGTGAAGTTCCTGTAGGACCAGGTCATGGAATCCACATCCCTGGAGGACCAGAGGTATGCATGACCGCCATAGGCGAACGGTGTTCCCCAGCTGTCACTATGGACCCTGGCTCCATTGTCGAAGGCCTGCTTCAGAAGGTTGTATGTACTGAACCCTCCTAATCCAGAACCGTCATCTCGACCTATGTCCTGGAAGATGATGGTAGATTCGTAGGCGATACCCTTGTATCGCGCGTCCCTGACACCAGCTCCGGCTGCAGTTCCTGTGCAGTGGGTCCCGTGTCCATGGTTGTCAGCAGCAGAGCTTCCGACCCAGACAAAGATGTTCTTGACCCTGTTGTCGAAATCTCTGTGTATGTCATCTGTCGTTGTCCAGCTGTCAACTCCAGTGTCTATGCCACTGTCTGCGACAGCAATTATCTGGCCTGATCCTGTAAGTCCCATACTGTCCCACACCTCGTGGCATTCAAGGACATATGCTGAATCATTGTTGCAGATGACGAACTCCTCGGTCCTCTCTGCCCAGATGATCTCTGGCCTCTGAATGACCTCGGCAATGGCCTGTGGGGAGGCTAAAGCATCTATGCCGTCGCGCTCGAAGGTCCCTCCAGCCATGGCTCCGGAAAGCTCGAGGTCTGCAAGCAGCGCAGGCATGTCCTCTCCCCTATTGAGTGGGAAGAAGCTCACGGGTATCATGTAATCTTCAGTGGATGATAGAGGTCCAGGTGGTATGACCTCCAAGATGTAATCATGGACCTTGATGGCAGGATCGAACACGCCGATATATCTGACATATGAGAGTGAACGAAGCATCCCAACGGTCTCATCAGGCATCTCTACAACGAATGCCTGGTCGGGCAGGTAGTCGTGAACCTGGCCGCCATTGTTTGCTACAGATGCCTTCAGGTCCTCATAGTTATGGTCGGAGATCTGGACGATGTACAATCCTCTCGGGGTGGTGTCCGAGAACCTCTCGTCGAGATCTGGCTCCTCGTAGACCGGGTCGAACTCATCATGAATCAATCGTAGTTCTAAATGTTGACCGTCCTGCCTCTTGTAAGGCATCCATGAGAGGTCTGTGGAGGATGTTGTCTCCTCGTCTGTTGAACTGGACGAGGCCACTATCACCACAGAGCTCATTATGAACAATAGAACGATCAGCACGCACGCAAATCTTTTCAACCCTAGGTCGAACACCTGGTCGGAGCCCATGAAACCACCTGTTTGCAGCTGGCATTGCGCCCATATCGATAAGATACAGAGCATTGCCAGTGCTATCAGCGTTCATATGTTAGTGTTCTGTATATAAAAATAACTCGCACATATTCGGTAGATATGTCAGTGACCTAGTACATAAGTGAACAAATATTGTACAGTGGAAAATCACTGTATCTCATACCTTTCTGGCCCGAGTGATAAATGCAGTATGCCCCAACATGTCATGGATAGGTCTTGTCGCACACTCTCGGTGTGTCCAACTCCTATGGATTATCTCCTCGGATGTCAGGTCCTTGAACCCTGCGTCCTTGATGGCGCCCTGTGACCGTGAGAGCTGCTCTACTGTTGGAGTGTATGTCAATATGTAACCGCCTGTGACGATGACATCGAAGGCTGGCTTGACGGCAGGTTCAGGTTCTGGCATGTCAAGGATTATTGCCTTGACGTTCAGGTCCTCGGCGATATCCTTGACCAGGATCTCTGTAACATCCCCAACCCTGAAGTCGACACGATCCTGGTAACCAGCCCTTCGAATGTTGATCTTGGCTGTCTCTTGGTGTTCTGGTCGGATATCGATGGAGATGACCTTGCCCTCTGGACCGACCGAATGGGCAAGGACCGTTGTGAGTGCTCCCGTGCCTGTGCCCGCCTCGATCACGGTATCGCCTGGGCCTACACAGCATGAGAATGCGATCCATGCAGCATCCTTCGGGTGGATGACCTGTGCACCTCGCTTGAGCGTTGCCAGAAGGTCACCGAGGCTCGGTTTTAGGATGGTGTACTCCTTGTCTAGGATCTGGATCTTGGTCCCGAACTCCTTGCCCTCAAGCTTCTTGGTGTCCACAACTCCAATGCCTCTGACCTTGTACATCTCACCATCCAGTGTGACGAAGTGGATGCCTGACTGGCTGTTGTAGAGGGCGATGCCCATACCGCTGCGTGTGGTCTCTTGAGGCTGTCCCATAGGATGCACCGAGAGCGCGGAACCGGGTCTGTGGATATATAGTTTGCAGGTGGGAAATACCGGGGGACCCACCCCACGCCCCCTCCCGTCCCCCCCACCCGTCCACCGCAGCTGGCTCCGGCCTCTCCCCCCGTCACCTGCAGCGGTGGACAGACTTTCTGGAGGGATTTCGC
>JANQNL010000074.1 GCA_028279585.1 Thermoplasmatota archaeon | reverse complement strand
GTACTTCTTGTAATCGATGGCGCTCGCCGCTCTATAAACGATAAGGGCTACGAACAGGTCGAAGAAAAGCAGGCAGGTCAGAAGGACCACGCCCGCGATTATCGCCCACGCCAGGTCACCCCCACCGAGGACAATGATGAGGGAGAGAAATGGGCTGACAAGGATGGTGGCTATGAACATTCCAGCAAAGATCTGGCCTGCGATGATGGCACCGATGGCCCTGGCGCGCTGCTTGTTGGCGCTGGTGGGAAACTGGATGTTCGGCTTTCCATACATCTTCTGTCCTCCGCACTCCGGTCTTGTCCCTGAGGCGACCTTCAATGAATGTGAGCGATTTTAAAACTTTTGTTGCTATGACCTTCTTCCGTCGGACCGTGTCATACCAGAAGGTCATAGTCCCAAACGTGCTCTTTCGTCTTTGACCCTATGAGCACTTGCGCCTTGAAGAAAGAGTTGGGAAATGCTTGGTTCCTTCTGAGCTAACCAGAGTTTTCCTCCGTCAATAACTCGACGCAACAGAAACCTCTGGACACTACCGTGCTCTACCGTCATTAGCATTAAGAGCACTTGTGCCTTGAAGAAAGGGTTGGGAAATGCTTGGTTCCTTTCTTCAAGAAAAATATGGGCGACGATCCGACAGTGGGGCCAGTCTGATATCGTCGCCCAAGGGGTATACGTCCGTACTTCTTATCACGGTGGCAGTTATTTGAAAATATGCTACTGATAGCTCTTATCGGATGGGTTCCCTTATAGGAGTTCACTCCACAAGCTCCGAAAAAGATAGGGCCGATGTTCAGAACTCTATTGACACACGCTCAATACCGTTCTGAACATCGGTTCTTTGTCACCAATTTCGGACCTTGTTCTGATCACTTCTTCCTGATGCTCCTTCCAGTGACCACACCGACACAGACGATCACAGCCACCGAGGCCACGACGGCTCCGATGACAGCGATGCCCGGGATGGCAAGGACCTGTGTTGGGTTCTCGTCACCGACTATGGCGAAGGCCTCTGTGCTGTAGGCAGGGTCGTGGAAGATCTTGTCACCACCAGGGTAGGCGAAGCCTCCGATGACCGCGAAGCCTGAGTATCCGGCACCCTTACCGGTCAATCCGGAGAAGCGTCTGGCGTGGAAGACCTGGAAGTGCATCTCGTCCTCCTCACCATCGACCTCGACGTCAGAGACCCAGGTCATCCTGCCCACCTTCTGCCAGTTGTCGTTGAAGTGGAGCCGGTTCTTTTTGATGAGCTTGGGCTTTTCGACATCGTCATCGATGACATCGTCCTCACCGTCTGCCCTGGTCGCGTCAGCCTCGTCAAGGACCTCCTCGCCCTCATCGGTCTCATATCCGACAGATCCGTTGCCGCCGAGCCTGTTCGCGAACTGGTTCCTGACCCACTGTGTGGCCACAGGGCTCATGCCGTTGGCAAAGAGGATCTCTGTGGACATCAAGAGGCATGGGTTGTCATTGCGGGTGTTGAAGTCCCAACCCTCGATGTAGTGGTCGAACTTAGCGCTGGCATCGATGGACTTGCCGGCGTAGGTCCTGTTCTCGAGATACTTGGACTCCTCGACCTGGTAGTTCGCCTCGTTCTTGCCGCTGACAGTGACCTCGTAGACCGGGACACCCTCCTTCACAGCATCCTTTGGTGTGACCCAAAGGTGGAAGGTGAGGGTGACCTCCTCAAGGACGTTGGACCTGTCGACCTTAAAGCCGAACAGTGGTCCGCGATAGGAGAGGTTGGATGCGGTCAGGGATACGGTCCACTCGACTGTTCTGTTGTCGAGCTCCTCGGTGGTGACCTCTGACCTCTCCCAGGAGGTGCGGAGGTTGACCTTCTTGTAGACTGGTTCGTGGATGTTCACTTCGAAGCTTGTGTCGTTGTCGTCGTCCGTGTTAGGATCGATGGAGACACGCCTGGAGTCCCAGATGCCATCGTCGTTGACATCGTCGAACTCGTAGATCTTGTCGAACTTCTGGGCATACAGGGTCCTGACAGGGATCGGATGGTCCTTGGCGATCATGTTGCCATCATCGTCGTAGACATCAGCGGTCCCGAGATATCTTGTATAGATAGACACTATGTACACGTTGTTCGGGTTCTCGTCGGTTCCATACAGGAGACCGATCATAGCATCGTTGTCGGAGTTGTGCAGGCCAATGAAGTTACCTCCTCCTAGAACGGTCTCGATCTTCTCCTCTGTCACTTTGAGGCTTGGGAAATCGGGATGTATAGGTTCTGTACCCTCCTCGCCCGCCTCGTCTGCGGACACGGACATCACAAGACCGATACTGCCAAGCAGTAAAAGGAACGTGATGGTGAGTATCGCAGGGGTTCTCAATATTGCTTTCGTGTTCATTCATATCACCTCGTGCTGCTCTTTGTGAGCTTCTGAATGAACCATCCGCTCGGTGGGGGTATATAAGTGACGGGAACCTGTGCCGAGGTGTCCTTACTTGTATCACTCGACCCTTTCAGAAAAGGTCGATCAAAATGGGTGGGGTAAACCCCACAAGGACCCTCCGGGTCCGAATACATAGCCTAGGGTGATTTGCACCGTCGACCCACCCCCATAATTGTACTCCCCACACATAACCGTCTCGAGGTTGCTCCAGAATTTTTATATAATACGAACATCTAGAACATGCAATGAGCGGGGTACATCGTTCCTGTGCGATCTTCATCTGCGCAGCCTTCTTGCTACTTGTCTGCGCAGCCCTCCCGACCACTGAAGCAGCGGGGCCGCTCATCTCTCCAGGCCCCCTAGACCAGGCATACGACGAGCTTGAAGAGTATGAGGCCTCAGAGCGTGTGCTCATGGACATCGGCGGTTTCGACCTGGGCTCTGTCGTCGTAACCGTCAACTCCACCTTTTCTGACGAGGAACACATTTTCAACACCGGAGCAGGTGATACCACGACAAGCGGTGACGGACAGTTCAGTTACATCGGCGGGGACATACCGCTCAAAATCAAACATACCCAGGACTTCGGGACCCTGGCGTTCATGATAAAGCAGGCCGTCGCTGGAGAGATATCCATCAGCGTCTCTGGGACCCTGGACGGATGGGACAAGTACTCCAACTTCACACTCCGGGTAGCCACCCTGTCCAGCTCCGTTGTGACCTTGGACAAGGATTATACCGGGGAGTTCGCCCCCAACCTCAACGAGGTTCAGTTCTTCGCCTTCGGCTTTTCTGGAAACATCTCTGTGAGCCTCTCGGACCCATCAGCAAAGGTCATCGCATCAACCAAGGAAGAATGCGATGGGATGTACTGTGAAGGGAAGCTCCAGCCTACCAAACCTGAAAAGGACGGAACCTACACCCTGTCCGTTGAGGGGCCAAGGTTCGATGGGGACCCGAGCAGCCTGGACTATACATTCCACTACGACACTGGTAGTGGAGGCAGCGTCGACGGAAGCTCCATCGGACTTTTCAATATCGGAAGCTTCGTTGTATCTCTTGGGATGGTGCAGGTCTGTATCATCTTCGTCCTTGTTGGAACCATCATCGGTCTTGCTGGGTTCATGTTCTACAGGATGAGACAGAAGAAGCTCAACAAGGCAGGCAACATCAAGATATTCGTCAGACAGAACCCAGGCTGTAACAAGGATGCCATCCAGGGTGAGATGATGCTTCCAGAGCAAGAGCTCGACGACCTGCTTCGAGACCTCCTTATGAACAAGGAGTTGTTCTCTACCACGAACAGAAAGGGTGAGAAGTTCTACCCTGACGAGGACAGCATCAAGTCGAAAAAGAGGCGCTGATCACTCATAGTTGTAGTAATCCAGCTCTTCGACGTCCTCATCCTCTTTCTCCTTCTTCCGTCTAGAGCTTCTCTCGACATAGACTATGAGCACGATGAGGAACACCACCACCATCAACACCATGGCCCCTATCATAAGACCCGGCACAGGGTCAGAAGTGGTCCTTTTGTAATCACCGACCAGAGGATAGTTGTCCTTGCCCTTCACTGAGTAATCACTATCCATCTCATAGGCCACGGACCAGATACCATCCTCGGTCTTGGCGAACGGATACCTGTCCGGGTAATCGCTCCAGTAGTTTCCCTCCTGGTTCGTATCGTTCCAGAAGTTCTCACCATCATCGTAGGCCTGTGCATCCCTTCCATCATTGTCATAGAAACTGTTGTGATGGATCCTGTTACCGTGGGAATGCTCGGATAGACCGAGTCCATAGTCGTTGTTACCTTCGATGAAATTGTTGATGATGGTATTGTACGAGCAGGTGGTCAGCCATATCCCGCCCTCACCATTTTCGATGATGGTGTTGTTCTCGATGGTATTGTAGCGGCAGTACGAATGCATCTCGATGGCGTGTCCATCATACATGCTGTTCTTGACGACCTCGTTATTGGCTATCCGGCTGCCAGTGGTGGACTGGAACCTCATGGCCTCGTCATTGTTCATGTAGAAGTCGTTCATGAAGATCAGTATGTTCCAGCTATCAGAGCAGTAAAGGGCAGAAGCATGGTTGTCCTCGAGGTCGTTGGAGCGCACCTTGATGTTGTTGCATTCATAGATGGATATGCCCTTGCCGCTGTTCTGGATGAGGTTGTTCAGCTCAACGACGGTATCACGGCAGTAGCGGAGGCTGATCCCGTTCTCATAGTTCGAGGAACAATTGTTCAGCTTGATGGTGATCGTCTTACTGCTTTCTACTGACACTCCCGACCTGTCGTTGTACTTGAATATCGAGCTTTTGATGGTGATATTGGTGCATACATCGATCCTTATCCCGTCATCATTATGCTCTATCTGGCAGTTCTCCACGATCCCGTTCTTAACGGTTTCAAAGACAATGCCCTCATGCCAGTCCTTGCCTGTTATCTCGCAGTTGCGGATGATGAAATGGCTGTCGGTACCCGTGATATGGATCCCATTTGCATCGTGTGATGCGATGGCCAGGTTCTCGATGATGTACGGGTCGTGGTACGTCCCATTACCTGATGAGACACCATTGGTCACATCGAAGTCCGACTCTCGCTGAATAAGGATGGTGTCATGAGGCTTTAGGGACCCAACATCGGTAAGGCCTGCATCGTTCAATACAGCTTCAGCCCTGGGTGTGCTAGGTCCAATGAACACTAGGACCAGAAGAAGGAACATAGCAACCACAGTGAACCTTGACCTCATCCACGTCACCTTTCGGTGTTGGTATAGCGCGTTCGCCGATAAAATGTCTATTGGTCAGGCTCGTACAGGCTATGGAAGAAACCATTGGCCAGGTCGCTAAGTGGACCCACGGACTCTATAGGGTCTCGTAGCCTTTCAGGTATAGCTTCCTTCCCACACCAGGTCCCTGCCAACGCACCGACCATCGCAGCGGTGGTGTCGGTGTCACCGCCCATGTTAACGGTCCTGACAACCGCCTGTTCGAAGTCCTGGCCATAGCGAAGGAACATGCCAAGTGCAAAGGGACCTGCTTCGTTGACATATATCCCATTGCCAACTGAAGCTGCAAGTGCCTTTTCGTCCTCGTCGCCTGCCAGCCATGCTGCCACGAGCTCGAGCTTGTGGGAGAACACGTTCTCCTTGTGCTGTTTCTCACGCTCGTAGTGGGGGCTGATGTCTCCCATCTCCTCCTCAAGCTCCAGGGCTATCTGGATGAGCTCCTCCATCACAGGTCCATGGGCTGGGAACTCACCTTTGTCAACAGCCTTGCATATCCAGTATGCCATGAGTGCCTGGGTCGCCATACCGATAACTGGCCTGACGTCCATGTGCGTCATGGGGGCAAGCTGTTTGGAGATGTCTAGGACGGTGTCCTCGTCGCCTTTGTCAAGGTAAGCATAGATGCCAATAGGCGCAGCCTTCATGGCTGTCCCGTCCCCAGCTCCACCTACCTTGCCGGAGTCCAACGGGTCTGCTCCGTTGAACAATCTATTGCAGGCCGTGATCGTGGAGCTTCCCCACCCTCTGCCCTGCGACTCAACGAACGCATCGATGTGGAGCTCGGACATGTCCAGAAGGTCCAGCCCCTGGGATGCTGCAAGTGAGGTCATGACGACCATGGTGAGCTGTGTATCATCTGTCCATGTTCCAGCAGGACGTTCGTCCTTTGGATGCGGCATGAGCTCTGTTACCCTGTCGAACCTTTCGTGGATCTCGTTAGCGCTCAAGCACTCCACAGGCATACCTAAAGCATCTCCCACTGCGGTGCCGATGAGCATTCCTCTGACGTTATCGATGCTGAACATGCTTACTCCTGGGCCTTTAGGAACGCTACGACCTCGGCCTTCTTTTCTTCGAGCAGTTCAGGAGTGTTGGCCTCCATGTTGAGCCTCAAGAGGGGCTCTGTGTTGGATGCTCTGAGGTTGAACCACCAATCCTCGAAGTCCACCTTTACTCCATCCAGCCTGGAGACCTTGCCTCCTTCACCGAAGGCCTTGACAGCCTCTTCCATGGCTGCTGCCTTGTCCGCGACCTTGAAATTGATCTCACCGGAGACACAGTAACCTTCGATGGAATCGAGGATCTGGGATAGTGTCTTTCCCTCTCTGGAGATGAGCGATGAGATGAGTAGTATCGGGATGAGCGGGTTCTCGGCATACATGCCGTTGACCTTGAAGTAATAATGACCAGAGACCTCGCCTGCAAAGATGGCGTCCTCCTTTCGCATGGTCTGCTTGATGTAGGAGTGCCCGACCCTGGATTCTAAAGCGGTGCAGCCCATGGACTCGATGGAGTCCTTGACGAACCTGGATGCTCTAAGGTCGTAGAGGACCTTCTCCCCGGTCTTTCCGTCCAGGAGACGCTTTGCCAGGAGTCCGGTTGCGAGGTCTCCAGGGACCGGTCGACCCTTATCATCCACGAAGACGCACCTGTCAGAGTCACCGTCGAAGGCCACACCAAAGGCTGCACCTTCTTCGAGCACTCGCTTGGAGAGATCCTCGAGGTTGGATACGATGAGCGGGTCTGGGTGATGGTTCGGGAAGCTGCCGTCCGGTTCAAAGTACATCTCTGTTCTGTCCAGCGGGTACTGGGCTAGAACCTTGGATGCGAGCAGGCCGCCCATTCCGTTTCCTGCGTCAAGGACGATCTTGATAGGCTCAGTCCAGTCTGCCGTCTGGTTCTGTTTGAACCAGTCGACGATGACGTCTGCGATGGAAACCTCTTCCACACTGCCAAGCCTCTTGGCGAACAGCGGTCTTCCGCTTGCGATCATGTCCTCGATCTGCTGGATGCCGGTCTCGTAGGACAGGGGGATGACGCGCTCCCTCACCATCTTGAATCCGTTGTAATGGCCTGGGTTGTGGGAAGCCGTGATCATCACACCCGCGCCTGCTGTGAAGTGGTCTGCTGCGAAGTAGAGCATGTCCGTGGAGCAGAGACCGATGTCCAGGACCTTGGCCCCCGCGCTGACCATGCCTTTGATCAGGTGGTCGCGCATGGCTGGGCTTGATGTCCTGCAGTCCCTGCCGACCACTACCTTGTGGGCCCTGAGTACATTGACGAGGGCCCCACCGATCTTCTTTGCCGTGTCTTCAGATAATTGGTCTGGGTATGTTCCCCTGATGTCGTAGGCCTTGAATATGCCTGCCATATTGTCACCGTCGGGCACCCGAATGTGTGGATGAAGTAATAAGTTGTTGTCTAATGTCAGGAAAAGAGTCCCCTCCGACCCACCACCTGCCCCCCAGGTACTCGCTGTGCTGGCCTCCACCTCTCCCCCTCCGGCCTGCTCGCTCGTAGTCTTATTACTAGTGTTTCTCTAGGTCCCCTATACTGTATGCATTAGGGTCCATCTCATCTATCGCAGTGCTCATCTGCCCATACCAGTTGTCCAGACAGTCCTTCATCCGTTTCTGCAGAAGATCACAATCCACAGCACTGTAGATATAGAAGTAACCCCCGCGCTCGATGGTGTTCTTCTCCTTGTTCACCATCCGGCACGAGACCAGCTTCTGAAGCGACCTGAAGATGGTGGACTGGTTCTTGCCAGTGGCCTCCTCCAGCTCCTCCGATCGCATGGAACCCTTCTCGCACAGGTGCTTGAAGACTATGAGATCAATATTATTGAGGTTGAAGAAGCACTTGAACACGTCAGTACAGCTCACGTCCTGCTTTTCCACAATGTCAAGGTCCATACTATCCACCAACACGCGGTATTTCACTCAAAGTGTATAACCGTTTCCCTCCCTTTCCTAAATGCGGTTATGCGTAGCAATGTTATAACTGTGCAAACTTATTTATGCTATGAATAGATTATAGTTATTCATCGAACGTGCATAACCGCTTTGAAGAGTAGGAGGCATCAAAAATGAAAGCTGATAAAGAACTGGACGCGCAGGGTCTGATGTGCCCTATGCCCATAGTGAAGCTGGCCAAGGAGGCCAAGGTAATGGACGAGGGTGAGGTACTCCATCTCATCGTAGACGATGAAGGAGCAAAGGAAGATGTACCTGCCTGGTGCAACAGGACCGGTAACGAGCTCATCAAGAGCTCTGAAGATGGTGGCAAGCTCCATTTCTGGATAAAGATGTCGTGAGGTGATCCCGATGGCCAAGAAGAAAAAGGACGATGGGCCCTTGGACTTGGATGCCCAGATGAAAGAGCTTGAAAAGAGGATAAAAAAGCTCGAGAAGGACCAACCGGACGATGCCATCGCCATGGTGGTTGCCGCGAACAGCTTCGACAAGGCGATGATGCCGTTCATCATGGGCGTTACAGCAGCCTCCATGGGAATGGAGGTCCACATCTTCTTCACCTTCTTCGGGATCAATCTCCTCAAGAAGGGATACTCACCGAAGATGCCGGGGATGTACATGCCTTTCACTGGTATGATGGTCAACAAGATGAAGACCCTCAACATCGAGGACTTCCAGGGCCAGCTCAAGATGGCCAAGGAGCTTGGTGTCAATCTCTATGCATGTAATACATCCATGGAGATGATGGGGATCAAGAAGGAAGACCTAACGAACGGGATAGAAATTGTGGGTGCGGCAGCCTTCCTGGACATGGCCGCGAACTCAAAAGTGCAGCTCTTCATCTCGTGATATCGAGGCATTAAAAGCTAAATGTAAGTTCAGGATTCAGTAGCCATAGGCATGAACGAATTGGAGGAATAGTAACATGGGGAAGATACTGTTCATAGACATCAAGTCTCCCGCCGAAAAGGACCCTATAGAGCTCATGGACCTAATGGCTCCAGAAGCTGAGAAGGGGATCCTGCTCTTCGAGGACGGGGTACTGCTCACCCAGCTACCTGGCTGGAAGGACAGGCTCACAGCCAAGGGGGTCAAGATATATGCTATCGAGGACGACCTCAAGGCTCGCGGTTTTGCAGCTGGAGAGGGGTTCGAAGTGGTAGACTATCCAAGGGCCGCAGAGCTAATCATGGAAGATTACGACAAGGTGGTGAACGTATGAGCAAGGTCGCCACGATCGTTCTGAGAACAGGGTCCATGATGGCCATGGACGCCAATGTTGCGACAAAGCTTGCAAACGCTCTTTTGGACAAGGGCTACACAGTAAGGATGTTCGCATACGGAGAAGGTGCAACGAACATGCTGAAGAACCAGGGTCCAAAGAGGTTCCCTAACGCAGGAGACGACCTCGAGGCACTGGTCAAGCGCGGTGTGAAGCTCGCTGCCTGCGAGACATGTTGCTTCGCCAGGGGCATCCACAAAGGGATGGAGATCGATGGTGGAAAGATCGGTTCGTTGACCAACGACCTGTCCGTATACATAGAGGAATCGGACAGGGTCATCATGATAGGGAGGTGAGAAGCATGGCAGAGTCAATAGTTGTGTTCATATCTCGCGGTCCATACGGTCTTGAGGACGCCTTCGCAGGTCTTCGCTTCGCACTATCCCAGATCGCATCTGGAGTTATCTTCGACGTTACGGTCATCCTGATGGAAGAGGGTGTCCTCAATGCCAAGGCAGGCCAGCAGTCATATGCCATCGGTATGCCATCGAACTTCTCTGCCATCGAGGACCTCTTGGCCCTGGACGTAGCAGTCTATGTCATAAACGAGGACGTTGAAGCGCTCGGGTTGAAGGACCAGCTCGGGGATGGGGTGGAAGGGATGGACCGTGCAGCGGTCCCGGCCCTTGTGGACGAGAAGGACATAATCGTTACCTTCTAGGCATTACAGGCAAAAAGGATAAAGGCATGGTAGCAGATTTGCTGTTAACATGCCTGCCTCGAGATTGCCCCAGGTGGAGCTTGCGATCCATATGGGGCCTGTAGACCCTCTGGGTTTCTTCTCGTTCATTCGGTCCGACCCTGAGACGCGCAACTGGAAGAACATCTTTTTCCTTACCGGAGGTCAGGTCGAGGAGGCTGGGGCAGACAGCAGCACTTCACGTTACTCGTTCCTTGGGATGAAACCACATCTCATCCTCAAGACCATGGAGAGCGGCACGGAGTCTACGGTGATCGATCCAAAGACCATTCACTTCGAGGTCTCCACAGAGCATCCCATGGACAGGCTCAACGAGGTCCTTCGCCAGTTCAGGGTAAAAAAACCCCAGCGGTCCCAGGTCCCTGGAATAGATCGGCTCCCTCCGTTCGTTGGAGGCGGGATCGGATACGTCGGTTTCAATACGGTCCATGGCCATGATTGCCCAGCAGGCTCTCAGGACGACCTTGGCCTTCCGGACATGTACTTTGTGTTCTACAATGGGATGTACGTGTTCGATCACAACTCCGGGGCTGTGATGGTCTGTTCTACAGGTTTCCCGGCCAAGGGTGCTGAGTTCAAGGATGAGGCCATGAAGGAACAGGCCTTCATGATGGCACTCCTGGACAAGTACATGGAACTTCCTGAAGAGGAGAAGAAAGCTCCGAACGTGTTCGATAGGGAACCGGAGCCGGAGAAACCTGAACCTTCAATGTCCAAGATCCAGGCCCTATGGGGTCTTCAGAAGTCCAGGGAAGCTCTATTTCAGGGAGACGCCTGGGCCGTCCACTTCTCGCAGGAGGTCGTAGCAGAGGACTTCCACGATCCGTTCGGCCATTTCATGTCCATGACTGTGGTCCATCCAGCAAGGTATGCGTCCTACCTCAACTGCGAGAACTTCGATATCATCAGTCACTCAAGCGAACGGTTCTTCGCACTCCGTGGAAAGAACCTGAAGATGGAACCGGTCTGTGCTATCCTGGACCCAACACCGCATGAGTACGACACCGACCCCGTTGAGGTCATGGAGCGAGCTGCGGCCAAAGAGCCTGCTCCGACCAAGGCCAATGTTGTCACGGACGCCATCCTCGACATTTCCGAGGGTCTGTGCAAACCAGGCTCGCTCACAGTTGACGACCAGATGATCATCCAGCCCAAACCTTGGGGCGCTATCCTGAAGGCAAAGCTCACAGGCACCATCGGCGCAAAGTTCGGAGCCGTAGAGATAATGAAGGTCCTATTCCCACCGGTCACCACCAGCGGGTATCCAAGGGACCATGCTCTGGACCTTATCAGCGAAGTGGAGCGGAAGAAGCGCTCCATCTTCGGTGGCTGCATCGGCTACTTCGGCTACGATGGGAATTGCGACCTCTGTACGATCACTGACACTCTGGTCCATCGGTCCGGTAACGCTTATGCAAGCTCTGGGATCCTCCTGGTCGCTCGTTCCTCCATCGAAGAGGAGTACGACCTGATGATACGCAGGGCCAGGGCCATGGTGGCAGCCCCCACGACCCTCAGAGGTATCTTCCCGTTCCTTGCCTGGCGAGTTGAACTCTCTGACGACGAGACCTTCCTCAACAAATACAAACCGTTCAGGGGGGATGAGTCACGGTAATATTCGTCGACAACGGGGCCATGGGAGTGCGTCTCGAGCGCACACTGGTCTCCCTGGGAGTGGATTGCATCCAGACCCTGGATTCGTCCAACATCGATCCGGACAGCCTTGAGCTGGAAAAATCTCCACCGATCATCATCGGTTCCGGTCCTGGCACAACGACCTATGCCGGTTTCACAAAGGTCCTTTTGGACACGGTATTCCGGATGAACGAGTTCGGAAATGAGGTCCCGGTCCTGGGCATCGGCCTGGGAGCTCTCTGTCTTGCAGAGGTTCTCGGAGCAACGATCACAAGGCCAAGGACCGTCATCCATGGGGAACAGGTCAAGGTATTCCACGAGCGTGAGATGATCCTGAAGAAGATGCCCCAGCCGTTCATGGCAGGATGCTACTATTCCTTCATCATCAACAGGGAGAGCCTCCCCAACGAGGTGGAGATAGTTGGTTGGGACCTTGAGGGTGAGATAATGGCCTTTGCGCACACGAAGCTTCCGTTGTACGGGGTGACGTTCGAGCCTGGTTCTTACCTCACAGAGAGTCCCGAGAACCTGTTCGAGATGTTCATTGAACTGTGCGAAAAGTGAACAATCCTGGTTTTCTGCATTCCGATATAGTGCGGGGCGAGCCCCTAACATATATTTACTGTTAAGTTAGTGAGCAGATATTCTAGGGGGGTTCCGATTGAGATTCGGACATTCACTTGTTGTTATCGCAATACTTATGTGTGCAGGGTTTGCAGGTCTCATATCCATCCCAGACGAATTCGTCGAAGATGTGGTTGGGATAGTTGAGGCTGAGAACGTTAAACCGGTGGCTGAGGTCGAGCCGGACGATGATGTAAATGGCAGTTATATCCAGTGGTTGGATGGCGACTGGGTAGTGGAATCCGATACGAACTTGTCCGATGAGATCATCGATATCACCGGTGACGTCATTGTGACCAATAGTTCGACGCTTCGCTTGTCCAACGTGACCATTCGTTTCAATAATACTGATAAAGATGAGGCTTACGACCTCAGGATTGACATCGCATCAACACTGTACATCACTGATGGTGACAATGACCCCTCCACCACAGATGATCGCAGTGTTCTCACAGACAGTATTTATGATGTGGATGATGGTAGCCATACAGACTATCGATGGGAGCTCAGTGTGACGAGATATGCAAGTCTCTATCTTAATAATAGTTTGATAGAAAGAAGCTCCAATGTTAAGGTCCATGATAGTGGAGCTGGCGTGAACGTTCATGTTCATGACACAGAGTTCCAACACAATCTGATAGATTTCTACGTGATCACCATAGATGAGTCGGATATTGATATTTGGAACTGCTCCTTTACGAACTCATCTGATAAATGTTTCTATATCAACGGTCCTGAATCATCCAATACCGTCAAGATCTGGGATTGTACAGCAAACAATAGCAATAGTTTCTTAACAGCGGTCTATGGGACGGCAACCTTGAACAATATATCGATCAATGGATCGAACATAGCGATCTCATACTCAGATTCGGACTCGGTCCTTTTATCTGATATAGATGTGACCAATAGCACCACGACCACTGAAACCGTGGTCAATATCTACAGATCAAAGGACATCATCATAGAAAATATCACCATCGACAAGGGAGAGGATGGATTACAATTTTCTAATTGTTACTGGGGTGCATACGTCAGATATATCCGTGTTAATGTCCAGGATATTCCGATATTTATCCAGAACAGTTTAGATATTGTGATAGATGGAGGCAATGTCACCGATAGCAGACATCTGAAGGTGTACGAATCGAACAATATCAAGGTATATGACATGGAGTTCTATGATGAGAGGATCAATGGTTATGCTATCTCTGTCCAGTATTCTAAAGCTGTGTTTGAGAACATCTCGATAACAGATTATTCAAATGGTATCTCAGTATATTCCGATCCATGGAACAGCTGTCAGGCCAGATGCAAGAACTTTACCTTCAGCAATGTCGGGATGAATCACTTCTCCTGTGAAGGTTCGAACACAGAGATAAATATCGTCAATAGTACCATGAACTATCCCAAACTCTCATGGAGCGAGGATGGAGCGACCATTAACTGGTTCAATTTTGCCAAGGTCCATGTCAAGGACAGTGTGGGCAATGTCCCGGGTGCTGAGCTTTATGCCATAGACCAGTTCTCACAATCCACGGATCTAGGACGGACACTTGATCGAGGTCGCGCCCTTGTTGAGGTTCAGAACATGTCCATTGTAGAAACGCTCGATGTGCCCGTTATGACCAAGTTAGAACCGTTGAAGATCAATGCTTCCATTGAGAATGATTTCATTCACTCAACAGCCATCAATTACAAGGGGTATACATACGTCAATCTGACCTTTGCCATAGACACCTATCCTATGGCCCCATATATGCTGACGGCCACCCGAAGTGGAAAGGACGTGGTCTTGGAGTGGGAGGCCCTTTCAACCGATTATGCACGTTGCAACATCTATCTCAACGACTCCTCAGGGGGTTTCAATGTTCTCCACTCTAGTGGCACCCCTATTACGACATACACACACGTGGATGCTGCAGAGAATTGGGCTACTCTAAGCTACAATGTGCATTGTATCGATGCAATAGGCCAGGAAGAAACGAACCAGGAAACGGTTGAGAACGGAGACTGGGTCGTTGATTCTCACCAGAGTGCTTCTGGATTCAATGTCCTGATGAACGGATCGCTCTTCATTGAAAGTGGTGGAGACCTTGAGTTGGACGATGTATGTATCCAGTTCAATGTTACAGAAGACGGTGCTCAAGGGATCCGAGTTGATGGGGGAAAGATGGTTCTCAATGGTAACGGAGGAGTGATGAGGTCCACGACAGATCTGAACATGACCCTCGAGATTTTCAATGATGCCGATGTAACGATAACGAACCTTTCCCTTCTAGGCCTTGGTATAGCTCGCCCTAGTATGCTGCAAGGCAGATTGATGCAGTCTGCAGACATGGACCTGGGTGTATATGTCGATGGATCATCTTTAACCATGGAAGACTGTGACATCCTGACCTCTGTAATAGCCGTAGTTACTGTGAACAACTCAGAGCTCACGTTGGTTGATTGCCTGCTTAAAGGACTCGATGAGCATGGTGTATACGTGATAGATTCTGGCAATATCACTATCATCAACACGACAATATCTGAGTCATTAGGAACCGCTGTTTATGCTGATGGTGTTCGTTCCCTGACCATTGATGGCTGTTATATGAACCGAACCGACCATCATCAGCTGATGGCAAGATACATCAATGGAAATGTAACGATCACGGACTCGATATTCTCAGAAGGCGAAGCAGATGCTAGTCTGACTGAGATAGAATATATCTACAATCTATCCGTCATCGATTGTACCTTCACGGACTCGATCGGCTCAATGGGTCTTCACACAACCCAGATCCGTAACCTGAAGATTATCGATAATTCGTTCTCAGACCTGAAGATAGGGATCCAAACCAACTCATTGTCTGAGAACAATGAAGGATCTGTCTACAAGGAAGGGGATGAGAGGGAGGTCCTCGATGGTATCAATCTCGTTACAGCAGTTGTCAAGGACAATGATCTGACCCAAATGATCGAAGCCGGGATGTACCTGAAGAACACGGACAACATCTATTTCAAGAGCATTAGCATAGATAATAGCACACTTGGTGTTGAAGCATCACAGTGTTTCAACCTGACGTTCGACGACTCCGATCTTGTCGACTGCTATGATTCGTTCTTTGCCAATAATGCAGATGTCACCATCATCAATTCATCGATCATCAACGGCCAAAGCACCGACCTGATCCTTGACCAGTACTCCGCGGTAAGATTGTTGAACACCCAATTGAACCAGTCTCGGATCCGGCTCAAGGACGGACTGTCAAAAGTTTACTTCATGCACTTTGTGGACATCCTGGTCAAGGATTACTTCGCCCAAAGATCACCCTTTGTCGAGGTCTCTGTGATGAACTATCGAGGTGAGACGGTCTTCAATGGGACCACCAACTCCTCAGGTCTCATAGGATGGGTAATGGTACCAGAGAGAGAACAATCCCAAAGTGGTAACCTATCCCATGGTCCACTCCAGTTCAGTGCTTTCTATGGCAACCACACCGGAGCGACCTTCATCTCTGTGGATAGATGGATGGAGGTCCTTGTGAACATCACCAATCTCGGACCTGAGGTATATTCTTTCAGGGTGGAACCTGCTTTCCCATCTACCCAGGATGATCTTGTGGTGAACTTCACGTTCACAGACCCTGAAGGCGATCCCCAGGGCACTCACGATGTATATTGGTTTGTCGATGGGTCACGGAACGTATCACTTGATGGATTGCTGACCATTCCATCGTCATATACCAAAAAGGGTCAGCTCTGGTGGTGTCATATGAAACCCAGTGATACTATCGACCTGGGAACACCTGCCAACTCAACAGCAGTTATGATCCGCAACTCCAAACCGATAGCATCCAATGTGAACATCTCACCAGAGATACCAGACGCATCCATGGACCTTGAGGTCTCGTTCGATTTCTCTGACTCTGATGGTGACCACCTTGTGTCAGCCATCTATACCTTCTACAGGTTGAACAACTCGATATATGATCCCATGGCAACCTCGTTCACATCCATACTTGACCATAACATGACATCAAAAGGAGAGACATGGCGGGTCGGGGTCAAACCGTTCGATGGAGAAAGCTATGGCGATGAGATATTCTCCTCTGACAAGATCATCAACAACACACCACCTATGGTAATGGACCTCCAGATAAATCCACTAGAACCTGATAGAACGATGACCATCAATGCCTCCTACTATTACATGGACATCGATGAGGACGATGAGGACACCAGTGTGATCAACTGGTTCGTCAACAGGTCTGGAGAGGAGTTACTCGTCCATACAGGACGCGTGCTACCCCCGATGACCGTTCAGAAGGATGACATGCTCCATTACACCATATGCCCACATGATGGGATCTCCTATGGAGTGGAGTTCGAATCTCAGCAGGTCAAGGTGATGAACTCTGTTCCGACCATCAGCAACGTTCGGTTCGATAATCCATCCCCTCTTACTACGGATACCTTCATGATAATGTATGATTTCTATGACCCAGATGGAGACCCTGATAAAACGAACATCATGAACTGGCATATATGGCAAGATGAGGTAAGCACCTATGTTCCATCAGGGATCAACAGTATGATGTTGATGCCAGGAGATACTGTTAAAGGTCAGAGATATGTAGTTGAGATCGTACCATTCGATGGGAACCATTCCGGTGATGTGGTCTACTCCGATGAGATAGTCGTCCTGAACTCTGCTCCTGTGATCACGGACCTGACCATCACTCCAGAGGTTCCTACCGTCCATACCGGGCTCGGATTGAGCTACTCATACTCCGATGTTGATGATGATACGGACATGAGCACCTTTATCCGTTGGTACAAGGACGGAGTGTTGGTCCCAGAGCTCAACGATAAGCTCAATGTCGACCCTGGCAACATGTCTCGAGGTCAACAGTGGCAGATGGAGGTCTTGCCCTCAGATGGGTTCGACAACGGAGATATGGCCAGATCAGATGTTGTCACCATTGGTAACAGCCCACCTATCGTCACATCCATCAACATCTCCACTGGATCGATCATACCTACAACAGAGAGTACGCTCACAGTCGTTCATTCAGCCATCGATGAGGATGGAGATACCATTGAAGATGTGACGATCAAGTGGTACAGGGACTTCATTGAGGTCGAAGAGCTTCGGGATGTTACTACCATCGATCCTGACGTCACTGCCAAGTATGAGTTCTGGGAGGTAGAGGTCAGCGCATTCGACGGTAATGACTGGTCCAAGTTCAATCGCTCAGAACCGATAATGATAGAGAACTCTGCTCCCACTCTGATATCGATGATACCGTCAGATATGTCCTTGAACATCACAGAGATGGACAATGTGACCTTTGACCTGGACATCTATGATCCTGATGAGGATATGCTGTTCTTCAAATGGTACCTTGATGATGATGTTGCATCCGAGGGGCCGGTCTTTGACTGGAGGACGGACCATTATGCAGCTGGTGAACATACGGTCAATGTGACGGTCTATGATTCCGACGAGCGGAACTCATACACGGTTCATTGGGAGTGGTCTGTTTATGTTCACGACCGAAATCGTGCTCCGGTAATTGAGATGACAGATCCTGGTCCTGCTGTGAAGACAAAGGATGATTCATCAGTGACGTTCACTGTCGAGTACCGAGATGACGATGTCGATAATGATGTGATGATAACTTGGTACTTCGACGATACGCTTGTCGCAACATCAAAGGACACGTACACTTACTTCCCATCATCTGAATCCATTGGGACCCATGAGCTCCGAGTGGTCGTTGATGATGGGTCTGACCAGACAGAGTATGAGTGGACCGTGAACGTCGTGTCGTCAGAGGAGGACAATACTCTGCTAGGCCAGAGCTGGGACTTCTGGGGTATCGTCGTTCAGATCACAGTGCTTGTAGGTACCATCCTCTTGGGTCTTTGGGGAGTGTTCAAGCTCCGCCAGAAGCAGACCACGGTCAACAGATACATCCATGCTATGAAAGAGGCCTATGAGAAGAACAAGGATTCCCCACAGGTAGGGCTCGAGAAGATCGACGAGGTCTACAAAGAGATAGTGGAGAAGTACGAGGGCGGCAAGATCTCGGACAATCACTTCCTCATCCTCGAGAAGAAGAGGGATGATTATGTTGGAGACCTGCGAAGGTCCATAATGGACTCCCTTGATGCTGTTGAAGGATCACCTGACCTTCAGAACAAACTCGATGAGATACTTTTAGACGGTAAGGTCACAAAGGATGAAGTGGACAATCTCAACGAATATCTCGCCCAGTTAGATGGAGTTTCAGTTGCTCAGAAGAGGAAGGTCATGTCGCTTGCGTGTACCTGGACCGAAGAGGATTCCAAAGTATGTGTAGACGTCCTTCCTGAAGAGGAGGTCCTAGATGAAGTTGGACCAGAACCTCTCGAGGAAGAGGCACTTGATGATGAACAGCTTGAGGACCTAGATGAGCTTGAGGACCTTGAGGAGCTCGATGAGCTTGACGAGCTAGAGTTCGGGGAGACCGAGGAGCTCGAGGTGATGGAACAAGGCCTTGAGGGCGAAGAGACAAAGGGGGGTGAACTTGATGAATAGGATGACCAATGTTCTCCTTGCTGTGGTCCTGATGACCGTTGCCCTGGTCCCGCTGGCATCTTTCGATGTAGGCCCGTCGATACAGGTCGAAGCGGCATCGGTCACACCTGATGACAATGTCAATGGAAGCTACGTTCAGGTCCTGAATGGTAACTGGTATGTCTCAGGTCCAGTGACCCTAAGTGATGAGGTCATCGAGCTGAACGGGAATCTGGTCCTGAAGCCGGGTTCACATCTGACATTGAACCATGTCGAACTTAGATTGAACGTCACGACCGATGCCCAATATGGTATCGTTGTTGGTAAGAACGCCAAGCTCGAGGTTTGGGACAAGGATGGTCACGCTGGATCGTGGGGTGACGAGAGTATCATCACAGACACAATATATGATGTGGATGACCATTCATCATCGGACCATTCATACACCTTCGATATGGACAAGACATCAGAACTTGTGGTCCATAACTCCATTATCGAGAACGGAGGCAAGTGGAACGGGGTGTCTTGCTCGTTCCGGTTACGTCACAATGTTGTTATCGAGAACTCGACCATTCAACATATGGGCAGGATAGAGATCAACCAACAGTCACCTGAGATCGAAAGGCTGCGATTGGTCAATGTGACCATCGAGGATTGTAGCGAAGAGGTTTTCATAGAGCTATCAGATTCTATCGATGAGGATTGGGATGGCGATATCACGATCAATGATGTGAGCGTCAAGGATACTAGGAACTTCGCATTACAAGCTGGTGGGGACATCACCACTCATAGAATCTCCCTTGATAATAGTTCTGTTAGATACTACGATCTGCAAAAAGTACGGGTATATGGGCTCGAAGCAAAGGACTACCCATCAGGTGGATACCGTTGCTTTAGCGTCCAGTACTGTGATGATGTAAGACTATATTCATGCAACATCTCCAATGCTTATGAGGCGATCTATATCTACGGTACTGATGTGGTTGAGATGGTGGATGTCACAGTTTCTGGGGCTACACATAGCGCAGAGATGCGATATGCAGAGCAAGCCTATCTAGAGGACGTGCGAATATATGATGTACATGGAGCGAGTCACGCCTTCCAATTCTGGAACAACGACCATATGGAGATGGTCGACTGTTATGCAGAGAAGGGCTTCTATGGTTACTTCTTCTATACATGCCCAGATGTCCGACTGGAGAACGTCCATGCCCAGAACCAGAGCAGTGGAACAGGCGCCAACTTCCAAGACTGCGACAATGCTAGGGTGTACAATTCGACATTTTTAGATGTGAACAGGATCGCATACTCTGGGGATGGTTCCAACGTGACCTTGATAAACTGTACCCAAGGTGATGACTCAAAGTATTCAGTTAGCTATTCTCCTGGTTTCTCACCACCATATAATCGATTGTACATCGGTAACTGGGCCGAGGTCACAGTAACAGATGTGATGGGTGCAGTTCCTCGTGCCCAGATCACAGCCGTCAACGGGTCTGGTGGAGGTCCCGTAGCGTACACATTGGCAGATGGGAAGGTGCTCATGCCTGTCCTGAACCGGACCCTGACCAGGGAGTCAGATAATACTTTCATCAACCACTCCCATGGACCATATTCCTTCAGTTCAGACATCGGTGGCCAGGTCACAACTGATGCTGGTCCGTACGATATGCTCTCCAACGTCCAGATAGCTTTGAACTATCTGGTTGATACTCCTCCAGCAACATGCTCGGACCTGAGACTTATCAGGGAGCATGATGACCTAACAATTGACTTTGAGGTGTTGAGCTCGGACTTCGATCATTATCAGGTCTACAAGAACACGACATCAGGATTTGCTATGGTCTATGATAGCTCGCTTGACGCTCCGAACATGACCCGAACCAGCTGGACGGACATGGGTGCTGCTGGAAATCAATCCATTTACAGGTACTACGTGGTGGTTTGGGACACTGCAGGCTCTACAAGCTATAATTCCGAGATAGTGGAGAACGGGGATTGGGCAGTGACGGGTGCCCGGACCTTCATCTCGACCTCGTTCTGGCTCAATGGCTCACTCGAGGTGGCACCTGGTGGTATCTTGGTCCTGAAGGATGTTGACCTATATACGAACGTGACCAGGCTGCAGGATCGGAATGCCATCGAGGTCACGGGAGGAGCGATGGTGGTAACTGACCTTGATGAGAACCCCTCTACCAGCGCTGATGCTTCGACCATCCTACCCATGAACGGTGGGATGGCCCATACTATTACAGTACTAGATGGATCGCTCGATATTAGGAACTCCCAACTCCAGGGACTTGGCTATAAGACGTTCATAGACTTTATGAACTGGGGTTTGGATGACGATGACAACCGGTCCGTGCACTACGAGGTCGATGGGACCATGGCAGGATTCCAGGTCTATGGTGGTGACCTCATTCTGGGCAATCTTACACACAGGTCTATGACCACTGTCATATACGCAAATGGTGCAGATGAGATACATCTTGAGAATGTCCACTTCTTTGCGACCAAGGATAATATCTTGCACATCGAGGAGACTCGATTGGTAACGCTTGATGGATGCCACATGAACGACACAAGATACAATGGGCTGCTAGCAAGAGCCGTGGACCAAATGTACATCGTAGATACCAAAGTGAACCAGTCAGGTCATCACTGTGTTTCCATCGAAGAATCAGGATACATCAATGTCACCAACAGTAGGTTCGAGAACGGAACCCGGTCCACAGATAATCTGGACTTCGGCGCTTGCCTCTCCATCGCTGCTGCCAACGAGGTCGATGTGAAAGGCAATTATATAGCAAACTACACCATGAGCGGTTCATCATTAGTTGTGAAACCATACGGACGAGCAGAGATCTCGGATAACCATTTCTTCTCATCAGGAGGTGCTTTGTACCTATGCTATCCTGGTGCAGGAGAGCTGATGTTACCCACTTTTGGATTTGCTCCACGGACGATCAAGAACAACATTTACGACTCGATGATAAAGAACGGTATAGACATCAAGAGCATGACAAACCTTACTCTCTTGAACGAGGATATCAGAAGCCCTATCCAGAACTGTATAATGATGTTCGTTGCCGATGTATATATGGAGAACTGCTCTTTCGAAAGCTATGCAATGCCGATGATGTCATTTGCTACACTGGCATCTGATATTATCGCGGTCAACAGCACCTTCGAAGGCCTCCTGGTCGGGCTCGGTGGTACAGTGACCTTAAGGAACTGTGAGTATGTTGAGAGCGAGGTCGAACACTATTTCGACATGGGGACCATCTTGATACAGAACTACATCAACGTCACTGTCAAGGACCCGAACGGGATACCATTGGCTGGCGCGCTATTGAACGTAGAATCCTATAACAGCCATGACACATTCTCCGGAAGGACCGGGGCCGATGGTGTTGCGCGATATGTCGTGGTTGATGAGAGGAAATGGCTATACAACACGAATGTCACAGAGATGCCAACAAGGTTCACAGCCTCGTTCGATAACCATCACACCGATGTCTTCAGGTCATCAACACCTTTCGGCATGGTCAATGTCACACTCGACAATGAGAAACCTATCGTTGTTCATGGACACATCTCTCCAGGTGTTGCATCGACACTGAACGACCTCGAGCTCTACTATGAGATAGAGGATGTTGATGGAGATCTCATCGACAATGTGACCATCAAATGGTACACCAATGGTGTTCACAATGTAACTCATGATAACGATACGATAATCCCATCGTCAATGACCATGAAGAACCAACTCTGGTACGCCTCGATCATGGCTGACGATGGTTATGGTTATGGAGAGCTGTTGAACACATCATGGGTAATGGTCCAGAACGTCGCTCCTGTGATCACAAATGTATCTGTAGGAAATGACAGCTTCCGTTCTGATGAGGACATCACGGTCAACTATACTTTCTATGATCTCGACGGTGATGAAGACCTAGGTACCACGATTATGTGGCAAAGGTTCCAGGACGCCCAGTGGACCACGATCGTCACATCACTGGACCCTGTGCTTCCAAGCACCTATACGCTAAAGCATGACCAATGGCGGGCTCTGGTGGCACCTTATGATGGAGAGGATATGGGTATGCCCAAGTTCTCACAGGTGTTCGAGATAACCAACTCACCACCGAAGGTGGAGTGCGCCATGATCATTCCTGACAAACCCACCAGCAGCGATGACCTGGTAGTTGACCATGAAACGTATGACATCGACCAAGATGGTCTGATCAGCGTTGGGATCGTATGGTATGTGGATAATGGAACTGGTTTTGTTCCAACAGATAACACCAATGAGGTCCTGCCTGCAGAGTTCACAATGAGGGGCGAATATTGGAAATGCCGCCTGACCCCAACAGATGGCGAGGGATCGAACGCAACGGGAGGATGGTTCTGGACAGAACCTGTCTATATCAACAACAGCCTCCCTTATGCTGAGAACCTCACCATAGCTCCTGCTGCTCCGACATCTGCTGATGATCTGTTGTTGGTCTACGATTTCATAGATGTTGATTGTGATGCTGAGACCGGAACTATGATCGAGTGGTGGTACAAGAAGGAGGGCGATCAGGACTTCGGACCATCAGGGATGATGTCTGCGAAGGTCCCATCCTCATGGACGAAAGAGGGACAATCCTGGTATGCACGGATCAGAGCCTCCGATCAGTTCGGTGCCTCAGAATGGAAGGTCTCACCTACAATAGAGATACAGAACTCTGCACCGATAATCACATCACTTAAGGTCCTTCCAGAGGAACCTATCACAACCTCGAACCTCACTATCAGCTATTCAGCGTATGATCCCGATGGTGATCCAATAGATACGATCGAGACCAGATGGACCCGCGATGGACTACCGATGAGCGAACACGATGACCAACCGTACATACCTTCAGAACAAACATCAAAAGGTGAGGTGTGGAGGTGCAAGGTCCGGCTTGGTAATGAAGGGACCATGTCAGATTGGGTCATGTCTAGCCCCATAGTGGTCCTTGATTCATCTCCGAAGGTCCATAAGGTGTTGATAGAGTCCTACCTGAACGACCAACATTCTGGGTCCAAGAAGTTCTATACGAACCACGACCTTTGTCTTAACTACTCCTCGACAGACCTTGATTCCGATGTTGTGAATGTGGATGTTGTGTGGTATCGGAACGGATTACGCCAACCCTCTCTCAATGATGACTGTCTTGTTCCATCGACCGAAACGGTCAGGGACGACATTTGGTATGCAGTTGTAGAACCTGAAGCAGGTGGTTCTGTCGGTAATTCGATGACGACCCCTCTGGTCAGGATACTCAATACCGCCCCGTCGGTGGTAAGTACATCACCATCATCCCCCAGCGTTCAGATGAAAGAAGGGGAGACAATGGAGTTCAGCATCGACTGTGTGGACCCTGATAAGGAGGTCTTGTACTATAGGTGGTATTTGAACTCCGATACGGTATCCGAGAGCCACAGGTTCACATTCGCCCCAGATCACGTATCTGCAGGAACATATGTGCTGAATGCGACAAGCCAGGATGGGACCGGGGCACGTACGTTCCACCTCTGGTCCATCATAGTAAATGATGTGAACAGACCTCCGAACGCAGACATTACTGAACCTGTGGAGATGAACCCGGTCATCAATGAGAACTCGAACATAAGGTTCGCTGCAAGCTACTGGGACCCTGATGAGGAGGATACCCTGTCATTGAAGTGGTATCTGGATGATGTGGAGGTCTACGCGGATGAGGATTCATACACATACTATCCAGACTACAATGCTGCTGGATCTCATGTCATAACCTTCGAGGTCTCCGATGGTGAGAACACAACACGAGTATCACGGAACGTCACGGTCAAGAATGTTGATCCTGACGAGGGCAAGATCCTCGGCCTGTACCTCGACACATGGGGCATCATCCTCGAAGCCTTCGCCCTTGGAGGTTCCGTCCTTATCGCCACCTTCGCAGCGGTCAAGTTCCGGATGCGAAAGACCAAGCTCAAGGGATACATCAAGCGCATAAAGGAGATAGAGAAGACCCACAAGGATGACGTCCATGCCCGTGAGACCACTCTACTGGAGCTCCGGGCCGAGCTGACCAAGCTCTATGCCGACGGTAAGATCGAGGACAACCACTACCTCATCATCGAGAAGAAGATCGACGACGGAATCTCTCGTGCGAGAAAGAAGGCCCTTGACGAGGACCTGGAGTGGGAGATGTCCCTGTCCCTGAAGAAGGAGATCGACTCAGTTCTCAAAGATGGTGTAGTGTCCGATCCAGAGTTCGGCAAGGTCAAGCTCATGATCATGCGCGACAAGGAGCTTACTCCAAAGGAGAAGCGCGAGCTCATCGGTAACCTGAACAAGTGGCGCAAGGCGGATGCAGAGGTCGCAAAAGAAGCACCTGCACCTTCAGAGACACCAGTCGAACCAGGACCGCCTCAGCAGAACTGATCGAGCTTCCGACCCTGTCTGGGATCGAGCCTCTCACCCATAGCATGGCAGATGATGGGCAGAGCGATGGTTATATCACAATGGCACTGGACGTGCCCACCATCCCGTTCCTTCCCCCAGGACACAGCCTCGTCGAAGGTGCAGCCGGAGAGACCTCCCCACTGTGGTGAATCGGTGGTTATCTGAACAGCGTACTTGTGAGGGTAGTACTCCTCGTCCGTAGCTTCCCTGCTCCGTGCTCCCTGCCTGTTCGGGACCTTGAGGTCCTCGTAAAGGAGGTCGCCCGTTACAGCAAAGAGTTGGATGAAGTCCTTGGGGACGCCGCCGCCGAGATAGATGACACCTGTATCTTTGACGTGTTCACCGAGCTTCATGAACTCAACATACTCTTTGACACCATCAAGGCACAGGTCGTGTCCTTTGCTCTTTGCGATAAGGGCAGCGTCACCATAGGGACTGTCGATGATCGCTGGGCAGAAGACCGGAACATCGTGCTTGGCCGCGGCTGTGACGATGGAGTAGATGCCCTTGCCGCCAAACCAATCGCCAAAGAGCTTGAGGAACTCCCTCGAGGAATATTTGTGCTCCTGGTCCAGGGTAAGTATGAACTCGGCGGCGACGATGACGTAGAGGCCCTGGCTGATGGCGAAGATGAGGTAGGCTGGCTCCACGGTGATGCTCTTGAAGA
>JANQNL010000068.1 GCA_028279585.1 Thermoplasmatota archaeon | reverse complement strand
ATGTCGTGGTCTCGTTCGCAGAGGCATGGATGGTCATCCACCTGTAATTTCCACACTTGATTGTAACTCTTAAGAAAACATATATTAAGTGTAAAGTACGATTAAGTGACTAGGTTATTCTGCCAAGGGACCCTGCTGGGTCGATTTGGGAGGGGAATTGACACAACTGGTCTCGACCTTTAGGTGCGAGCGGAGTGAGTCACGATGGCAAAAGAACAATCTAGCCAGAGTAAGGGAAGCTTCTCAGTCCCTGCGCCAATACTTCAGGCTAATTCTCACAAGACCTCTGTCCGTGATCTCAATGCCGAGTTCCAGAAGGAAGGCGGTAAAGTAGCTTTCAAGACCACCAAGAAGGGAACCTTTGTCCAGCTGTCTCACAAGAACGAGGAATACCTAGAGGACTTCAAAGGTAGGTTGTACAAAGAGCTAGGCCTCAATGCTGAGGACAGCCTCGGAGGAACTGGTCCAAAGGCCCCTACCAAACCCGGAGGACACTCCAAGGCAAAGTTCGACGAGGGAGGGTCAAGGGATAGACCAACCAATGGTGCTCCACCGGTCCGCGACCGTCGCGATGACAGGGAGCCCCGTGGGCCAAGACCTGACGACCGACCACCTCGCGCACCAAGGCACGATGACGAACCACCACGTCCGAGGGGACGGCCTCGCCGTGAGGATGGGGAGCGCAAACGCCCAGTTCGTCCAAAGAGACCCATCCCTGACGATATCGACGAGTTCGCTGTGGACTTCATCTTCGAGACCGTCAAGGAAGGCAAGGTCATCGATGATGGCCAAATTATCAAAGAGGCCTACGACCGGAACTTCTCGCAAAAGAAGATCAAGGCCGTGAGGAAGGCGCTCTGGAACAACAGGTGCAGGAGCAAGGAGGACTGCCCTTACAAGCGCAAGAAGCTTCGGTTCGAGGAGATGATGCGTGTTTGTGGCGGCGCCCGGGACGAGTGCGAGTTCATCGAGTCCCCGCTCATTGAGCTATACCAGGACTGGCGTGAGAACCTCGACGAGATGTTCGCAGAGTTCCTCAATCACAAGGTCATCGTCAAGGGAAAGATCTCCGAGTACAATCACATCACCCGGGAAGGGGAGCCTGCCCACTACAAGATCCTTGTCTACGACACCCTGGTCCTCAACAAAGAGGACGAGGAGGACCGGCTCAAAAAGCCCAAGGAGACCCGCAAGCTCTGGATGCGGATCATGGAGGACCAGTTCCTCAAGTTCAACGAGAAGACCCCGTTCAAGGTGGAGGATATCGTGGAGGTCCGGGGTGTGATGAAGTGGTCCGACTATTTCCATGATTACTGGATAGTCAACATCGAGGACTTCAAGGTCATTCTGAGCAAGGGCGAGAACCTTATCCGGATCTGAAGGACCTGGACACTTCCAATTTTACTGGCTGTTACTGAAAGGTTTATTACTCGGAAGCATATACAGCCAAATCCCGCGCTCATCATGGCCCGGATGGTGAAGCCTGGTATCATGCGGGACTGTGGATCCTTCGTCTCGAGTTCAAATCTCGGTCCGGGCCCTCTTTTCTCTTATATTTGTACACGGGCCCGGCCCTCGATTCTTTGGAAATTTCTTTCATATCATGGCACTCGAGAAAGAAATTTCCAAACCATGCAGCATCTTGGGTATAGCTTACATTTACAATGCTGCTGGCCTTTCAAGTGTGTTCACCGATGTTCTATATCCACTTGAAAGATCTCGGTCCATGCCTCCAACTTACATTCGATAACATTTAATTCATATTGGTCGTTCTAGTGTCCGAGGAGTGGCGTATGATAGTTGAGGCTATTGCGTTCGATGCGTTCATCATAGCGAACCTGTGTATCTTAGCATTCATTTGCATCTTCCAGATAATCGTATTGATCGTGATCATTGGCTTGGCGATCTGGGTCTTCAAGGACGCCTCTTCAAAGGGTCAGAACGGTTTGCTCTGGGCGGCATTGGTGTTCTTCACAGGCGTTCTTGGATTGATCATATACCTAGTTCTGAGAAAGGATTTCCAATAGTCTAAAGGTGGATCATGATACTCGAGTCGATCTTACTACAGGATTCATCCGGCTCCCTGGGCCTGTGCTGCTACGGCTTCATCTGCCTAATCCAGCTAGCGTTCTTCGCCATCTGGATCTACGCCTGTTTCTGGGTCTACAAGGACGCTGAGTCAAAAGGTCAAAGTGGTGTTCTGTGGCTGCTCATAGTCCTCGTTGCAGGTCTTCTCGGCTTGATCATCTACCTGATCCTTCGTGATGGCTTTGATAGGCAGTCCAGCTCCAGCTACAGGGCCAGACCTTCAAGCTATATGGGTCCAGGTCGACGCAAGGTACGGTACGAAAGTCCATACATCGATAGAAGTGGTCTCACCCGAACCTGCAGAAAATGCACCAAGGAGATACCCTACGATTCCAACATGTGCCCATACTGTGGATCTAAATAAAGATGTCACAACGTTCTAGCAATTATTTTATAATCCAGGGATGGATACACTGACTACATGAGGACGGTCAGCATCAACCAGCTCGGTTTCCTCAGATCCCTCAAGGACGACCGGTTCCTGTGGCAGGTCTGCTTCATTGCGTTCTTCCTGCTATCCCTAGGCCTGGGCCTTGGTGGGAACATAGTTTTCACCATCGGTTGGGGTATAATGGCCATTCTCACGCTCCTGTTCGCGTTCAGGGGCTTTCCCAACATGTTCTCGAGCGCTCTTTACCTGGTTCTAGCCTACCTCACGGTGTTCGGAGCGGTCATAGCGTTCCTTTGGGTCCCAGAGCATAGAAGCATCAATCTCGCTGTTATCCTCGGATTCTTCCTGGAAGGCGCTGGTGTAGCGTTCCTCATAGTCCTGGTCGGAAGGATCTGGAAGACGCGCGACCACATGGCCGAGCGTGGAAAGTATGTTCCCCTTGGCTTCTGGACCATCATGGTGTTCGTCTTCTTCCTTTCCGCAAATGCGTCCCTCTTCTTCTGGGGTCTATGGGCAAGTGGCCAGCTCAATAACCTGGCAGGTTACATCATCGCAGAGGCGTTTATGGCCTTTGTCATCTTCTATGTTCTTCGCGTTCCAGAGATGCGCTTTGGCAAGGACATCGAGCCGCTCAAGATCCCAGGCGTCACACCGATGACGGACCGGTTCTTCACTAAGGACAGGAAGGAGCCTTTGTCCTTTAAGGAAGGAACAAAGACCTGTCCTGTGTGCAACGGTTCGCTCCGAACTGAAGAGAGGATCTGTCCAAGCTGTAAACAGGAACAGACCTTCTACTGGTGTCCAAGGTCAGAGGCCTTCTTCGTCGAGTGCACAAGATGCGGCAGGCTCACCTCATATGAGAAGAAGGAGTGTATCTTCTGCTCACAGCCTGTTAAGAAGAAGGTCAAGTGCAAGGTCTGCGACAACGACTTTTTGATAAGTGAGTGGAAACTCTCCAAGCAGTCCGTGAAGAAGCTGGACGATTGGGATTAGGCCGGATCCAGGTAGATCGGGGTCCACTTTGAAGTATCGAAATCATCCAGGTCTATCTCTCCAGATGCTATCATCGATACCACCTTCGGATAGATCATATGTTCCTGGATGAGTATCCTCGCTGCCAATGAATCAGGCGTGTCCTCATCCTTCACATCTATCTCGACCTGGGCAAGGATGGGTCCATGGTCGTACTGCTCATCGATAAGATGAACGGTTGCTCCAGAACGAGGTTCCCTGGCTTCGACCACTGCCCTGTGGACGTTCCTGCCGTAGAATCCCTTTCCCCCATATTTCGGGAGAAGGGCAGGATGGATGTTGAGGACCTTGTTCGCGAAGGCCTTGATGAACGTTGGGCCACGCTTTTTCATGTATCCAGCAAGGCAGACCAGCTCGACATCATGGCCCTTGAGGATCTCGACCATGGCCTTGTCCAGCTCCTCCTCGTCGGGATGGGTCACTGAAGAAAGATGATAGGTGGCGATACCCTGGTCCTTGGCCCGCTGTAACCCGTAGGCCCTGGAGTTGTTGGAGATGACCGCCACTACTTCACCGTCAATTCTTCCATCTTTGCACGCATCGATGATGGCCTGCAGGTTCGAACCACCTCCAGATACCAGAGCACCGATCCTTATCACTTGAACACCTCAATGTTTGAACAGCCTCACACCGGAGAACACCATGGCGATGCCGTGTTCATTGGCAGCGTCGATGACCTCCTGATCACGGATGGACCCGCCCGGCTGGATAATGGCAGAGACACCAGACTTGGCCGCCTCGTCGATACCATCCCTGAACGGGAAGAACGCGTCAGAGATAAGTACAGAGTCCTTTGCCTTGTCCCCCGCTTTGTAGCCTGCGATATGCGCAGAGTCCACACGGCTCATCTGACCTGCGCCGATGCCGACGGTCTCCTCGCCCTTGACGAGCAGGATCGTGTTGGACTTGATGTGCCTGCAGACCTTGACACCGAACATCATTGCAGCGACCTGTTCGTCGGTCGGTGCGGTCTCGGTGACTACCTTGAGCTCTGCTGGGTCGAGGTATGGGAACTCCATGCTCTGGATGAGCAGGCCTCCCCTGACCTTTGTGAGCTTCGGCTCGACAGCAGCCTTCTTCTCCAGGATGCCAGGCATCAGAAGGAGGCGTCTGTTCTTTTTCTTGTGAGTAAGCAAGGCGATGGCGTCCTCGTCGAATGCGGGGGCCACCAACACCTCGATGAAATTGGGATGGATGAGCTCAGCAGTTGCCAGGTCGCATGTCCTGTTCAATGCGATGACCGAGCCGAAGGCGGACATGGAGTCGCATCCCCAGGCTATCTCGAACGCCTGTGAGATGGTCTCCGCGCAAGCAACACCAGAGGGGTTGGTGTGCTTGATGACCGCTGCACAGGGTCTCTCGAACTCAAGGATGATGTCCAGGGCTCCGTTGAGGTCAAGGATGTTGTTGTATGAAAGCTCCTTTCCATGGAGCTGCTCCGCATCCGAGATAGCAAGGTCCGTGGAGAATGGGTCCTTGTAGAACGAGGCCTTGTTGTATGGGTTCTCACCGTACCGAAGCTTCTGGACCAGCTCGTAGGAGAGCCGGATGGAGGGTGAGACCTCTTCTTCGTGGAACGTATCCCAGAGATTGTTGTATATAGCAGTATCATACCTGGAGGTTAGGGCGAATGCCTCAAGTGCCATCTCCCTCAGAAGATCATCACTGAGCCCGCCATGCATCTCAAGCTCCAAAAGGACCTGGACATACTGGTCAGCGTTGGTGACCACTGCTACATGCGAGTGATTCTTTGCGGCTGAGCGGATCATGGATGGTCCGCCAATGTCGATGTTCTCGATCATCTCGTTCTCAGTAACACCTTCTTTACGGACAGTGTCCTCGAAGGGATAGAGGTTGCACACCACCATGTCTATGGTCTCAATGGACTGCTGCTGTAGCTGGTCCATGTGGTCTGTGGAGTCACGTCTTGCGAGGATACCGCCATGCACCTTTGGGTGCAGTGTCTTGACCCTACCCTCGAGCATCTCTGGAAACCCAGTTTTCTCTGATACATCGATGACTGTGAGACCTGCATCCCTCAAGGCCTTGGCAGTTCCGCCGGTGGAGATAAGTTCCACTCCTCGTTGTGCCAAGCCTTTGCAGAATTCGACGATACCCTCCTTGTCCGATACGCTGATCAATGCTCTTTTTACATCCAGCAAGGAGATACCCTTTATCCCAGAGTGCCGACGACATTACATAAACCTTTTCACAGGCCTACAGGCCCCTGACGAATAAGTATTTAGCTCGACAATCCGGTCTTGTCAGGGATGAGCAGGCTGACCTCCTTGACAGTGGAGGAGAAGGTCTTACTTCACCTACTCGAGTTCACAGGCCAGGAGGATTCTGTGGACCAGCCGAGGGACGTCACCCAGATCGGTATAGCCGAGGCTATCGGTATCGATAGAAAGCATGTCCCACGAGCCGTTGAGTCTCTGCAAGATAAGGAGCTTGTGGACGAGCGGTCATCCCACGTTGAGGCTGGAACCCGAAGGCTCAAGACCTACCACCTCAACTGGAAAGGTATTGGCAAAGCAAAGGAGATCTGGAAGGGCATCTCCGGCGAGGAGGTCTTCATGATATTTACCGACGGCCGGACCGGAGTTACTACACTCTCTAAGCTTTGTTTCACATTACAGTTCTCTAAAAAGCCCATGCAGGTCATCACCGAGCTTGGCTCAGACCGTGAGTACACGTTCGATAAAAGCGAAAAGACCGCCATTGATCCTGAGGAGGAGTTCTTCGGTGAGAAGGAAGAGGACAAGGTCAACATGGGTAGCGATACCGTGTGGGCCAAGTCCTCCGAGGACGAGGTCGGGATGCTCAAGGAACGGTTGTATGCAGCAGCTCTGGTGCAGGCCTGGAGGGATGGTCATCTTAGTTTGGATGAAAGGGAGATGCTCCAGGAGATGCGGCGCGTCCTTGGGATACCGGCAAAGGTCCATGAGGCCATCGAGACCCGCATCGCCCAGGCCCAGAAGGAGAACGTCGATCCGAACGTGAAAGCGTCGGATATCTACAAAGCGACCCTTGAGGAGTCCATGAAGGACGGTATCATCACTGAGGACGAGAACGCGATCCTGCGCAGGCTGCGAGGATTATTACAGATCACTCCCGAGGAGCATGACGAGATACACTCTGACATCAAGGAGGACACTGGAGAGGTGGACCCGAACGCAGAGATCTACAAGGAGGCTCTGACCCAGGCGATGAAAGATGGTGTCATCACCCAGGACGAGTCAGATATTCTGATACGGCTTCGGTCGATCCTTGGTATCTCTGAAAGCACTGACAAGACCTTGCGTAGAAGGTTGATTGAAGAGAAGACCGTGGACCAATAGGTCACTGTTCTGGAACAACAGCATCCTCATGACGTTCAGCGAACGCCAAGGCTCCAACAGCGCCGATGCCCCCCATCCTTCCGGTGACGATGTGCAGCTTGATGTATGGGTTTTGTTCGAGGAACTGGTCCAGGTCCTCCAGGGTGACAAGCTCCGAGCGAACCCGGTATGCGAAGTCATGCATGGCATCTGGCATTATGATGCCGTGGAACAATGAGAAGCTCGTGTCCTCGGAGCAGGAACCCTGTTCGAGGAGCTTTGTGAGGTTCTGTATGAACTGTTGTTCTATGGAAGGGAGGACTCCGAAGGTCAGGACCGTTCCCACGCAGTTAGTTGTCTTTGTGGGTGCCTTCGGGTATAACTGGACCAAGGTATGGTTGAGGTATTCCACACCATCCATGGTATCTAAGGCGACACCGATCTCATTTGCCAGGGACCAGGTCGCTCCCTGCCCTCCTTTGTCGGTGTCATCGATGCCCACGGTTATCTTCTTCATGGCCTTCAGGGTGAGGGAGGCTCGTCCAAGTTTGTCCCCTCCTCCCTGTTCGATGACCTCTGTGTTGAGGACACCTTTTGCCTGTGCCCTGCATAGAGTTACCCCTACTCCGCCTCCTGCTAAGCCTGCATACTCGATCCTGATGTTCTTGTCCATGGAGTCGGTGTCGATGATGTCGACCTTCCGGATACCTGCTGGTGAAAAGCTTGGGACCAGGTCGAGCTCACCCTCTCCTGTTTCTAAAAGGATGATATCTCTCGGTCCGTCCCTCCACGAATCCACAACGACGCCCTTGCTGCGCCTGTAATGATATGCAGACCAGGCAGCTGCTCCTCTGCAGACTCCCCTGGCATGGTCTTCGTAAAGCTGGACGAGGGTGCCGTCAGTTACGGCGACTATCCGCTCAAAAGGCGATACCGGCCCAACCTCTACCCCGTCCAAATCCACCTCGGCCCCCGTCTATAGGATCTTTTCCATGAACTCGCCCATCTCCTTTTCGAGTTCCCTCTTCATGTCCTGGGCGAGAGGTTCTGGCATGGTTCGCAGACCGAGCTTGGCTCCAGCCTTGGCGAGCTTGATGTTGGCGTATGCCTCCTTGACCTTGGCCTCGAAGTACATGCCAACTGCGTCCCTGAGCTCCTGTTTGAGCTCTGGGTCCTCGTCCAGGATCTGGCGGATGTGGGCCTTGAGCTCGTCCTTGATCATCTCCCTCGCTACTTCGTAGACCATCTCCTCACCGGAGAGTACGTCGTAAACCTTGGCCTTCAGAAGCGGATGGATGTTTGTTGAATCGTCCATGGGACCACCTGATGCGGCCTGTGTAGGCCTTATTGTGGAATGTTAGGGAGATTATTTAAAGAGTTGGGTACGGGTGATACAAGCTCCCCACCCCAAGAAAAGAGTCCCCTCCTCCCCACCTCCGACCCCCCAACCCCTCGCTGTGCCGTGCCGCCGCCACTCCCCCGGCGGCCTGCTCGCTCGGGATGTGTTGGTTGTAGTTAGAAGAAGCTGTCCAGACTGCGCTGCGAAGCCTTACGCCTAAACTCCTTGAACGTCTCCACCGCAGTGTCTACCCGGTTCTGCGCGAACCCGAACTCCCCGCAAAGCAGAGCCTTCAGGCCCTCATCGTCGATCGGCCCCCACTCCACGGACACGTCCGTGATGACATCTGGCTTCAGGAACAGGGTACGGATCTCGTTCATGTTCTCGATCTCGTACTCCTTCTCTTCGATGATGGCTTCCAGGGTGCCGAACTCCTTGACGAGCTTCAAGGCGGTCTTGGGACCCACACCCTTTACGCCGTCGTTGAAGTCAGTGCCCACCAGGATGGCCAGGTCCACAAGCTGCTCGCGCGTGATGCCTATGGCCTCCAGGGTCTCTGAGAGCGTGATGATCTCCGGAGAGACATTGACGTAGCGGTTCTGGCGTGGGAGCTTCCGGCGGCCGCTGACGGTCAGGTTGCGGACCAGGACCGGGGCTCCGAACAGGAGGTTATCGAAGTCCTGGGACGCTGATGCCCAGACTATACCATCCCTGGCCATCTGCGCGGCCTGTGCCTCTCCTTCCGAGGGAGCCTCGATGTATGGGACGCCCAGGTGTGTGAGGAGACGCTTGGACTGCTCCACCATGTCTTTGGTCAGATGGGCGGTCTGCATGGACTTGGTCCGGACCTTCTCCATGTCCCCCTCTTCTATGGCCTTCTCAAGCTCCACCTTGGCGATCTCCTTGCGCTCCTTGCGCTTGCGGATCGTGTCAGCCTTGAGCGGGGAGGGTTTGCCGTCGAAAACGTAGACTGGCTTAATTCCATGAGCAGCCAGTCTAGAGGTTCGGGCCAGGAGGCCCGATAGATGCGATACCGGCCTTCCGTTCCAATCTTGAAGCATCTGCCCGTCTGAAAGACGAATGCTCGTCAGGAACTGGTAGAGCGCGTTGTATGCGTCTATGGCGACAGTCCTGTTGGTAAGGTCGTCAAGCTTCGTGTCCTTCTGGACCACCAGGTCTCGCAGGTTAATTCCCATCTGTGAGTCTCCAGCTTTTCCCACAAGGTGTTAAACCCTAAAATCATTTCCCGGTGCAGCATGGAAAGCTCCTACATCAAGGGATATGGCCTCCTGCTGTTTGCCGTGCTCGTATGGAGCACCATCGAGGCCTCATCCCAACACCTCCAGAAGGACGTTGCTTACGTAAACGTCGCAATGTTCCGGTTCATCATCGGAGGCGGGGTCCTCATTCCCTGGGGGATCTACGTTTGGATCAAAAAGGGTAATGTGATGCCCACTGGTCTCGACGTCCTCAAGCTCGTTGGGATCTCACTGCTCGGCATCACATCCACGTTCTTCCTCTACCACACTGCCCTTGAACTGGTCTACTCCTCCTCTGTAGCCATACTCATATCCATGACCCCCGTGTCCGTTGCCGCTGTGGTCGCATTGGGAAAACGCCAGCTTCCCCACATCACTCTGGTCATCGGTCTCCTGCTAGGGGCCGTGGGGATTCTATGCTTGGTGGTCGTGAACGGGGGATTCGGTAGAGGCTGGATAAACGCCACAAGCTTTGCTGGCGTGGGATTGGTCCTCCTAGCATCCATCACCCTGGGGTTGTATATGTATCTGCTCCAACCCTTCAGCAAGAAGTATGGAACAGCCCCCGCTACTTCGTTCACCCTGCTCATGGGAGGGCTTGGATTCCTACCCTTGGTCCTGTTCGAGGGGGTCCTGCTCCAACCTCGGGAGTTCACCCCCACATCATGGGGGATCCTGCTTTATCTGGGCATCGTGACGGTTGCCATGGGTTATTTCGCCCTGTTCATCGCTTTGTCGCTCGTAGCCACCGACAAGGGCGTCTCCATGATGTACATCAAGCCAGCAGCGGCCACGGTGTTCGCCCTTGTCATCGGGGTAGAGCCCCTCTCCCCCTTCACGATAGGGGCGGTAATACTCGTTACAGGCAGTTTATGTGTGATAATTCTCGGCCCAGGATTACTGGCTAAAGCCAAAGATAATGTCTCTTAGACGTACCAACTTCCTGTCAACCTTATATAATAAGAATTATATGCACTCCCCCGTCCAGGTTGGACCCTGGCCTTTAGCTGGGTCCCCAGGATGTATGAACGCATGGACCAAGGTGGCCCAAATGGTTGATCTCAAGAGACTCTCGTTGGTGCTAGCAGCCCTGATGTTGCTTTGTTTACTCCCACCCATGATGCACGAGGTTACGACCGCAGTCTTTACCGGAGACGATGCTATGGACTCTGGTGATGGAGAGTGGTTCGTCAACAGCACTGGGAACATGATCATCGATGAGACCGTCATCCATAACGGCTCGCTGTACGTCAATGCCAGCTCCTCCCTGACGCTGGTCAACACGACACTCCAGCTCAATGGCAACCTCACCATCATGGAAGGCGGCCATATGGTATTGTACAACTCCACCATCCTGCTCAACAACAGCTTCGATGGTGAGTTCGGCATAATGGTCCTTAACGGCTCCATCTTCCAGGTCTACGACAACGATGGCATGAAGTCCACCATGGACGACATGTCCATCATCACTACAGGATACGTGAACCAGACCTCTGGTATGCCGTTCTACAACGATACCAAGTTCCTCATCAACGTGGAGCAGAACACAACGTTCGCTTTCGAGCGTTCCAAGCTTCGCGGATGCGGCTTCAATTACACCCAGGACTTTGGTCTGGTCATAGAGACCTCCGATGTCTCCTTCATGGATAATACGATCGAGATGTGCTCGATCTCTGCGCTATTCATGATCAACGATACAGTCGGAATGGAGGCCATAGAGCTTTCTGGTAACGATCTCGTGGACTGTGGCCTTGGATTAACGATCATGGGCCCTTCCGACCACTCCTTCGACATCCACGATAACACCTTCACCAACATCGCAGATTACGCTGTGGCCTTCTTCGGCACCCAGGTCCCAGGCATGGGGACCATAGAGGTCTATGATAATGTCTACGACAACTGCTCCTCTGGTGTATCTGTGGAAGGCAACTTTCCTCTCAAGGTCATGAGGGATACATACGACGACTGTAGCAATGCCATCAGGGCGTATACAATGACCATGCCTCCAGTCCAGTTAGAGCTTGAGGACATTGTGATAACCAACTGCGAATATGGAGTGTATCTCAACGGCTCCTCCGCTGTGATGGACCAGTGCATGATATCCAACTGCGCTATCGCAGATCTTGTCCTGGAGAACGGGACCAGGGTAGTATCCCTCAACTCCACCTTCAACGAGTCCAACGTTGACATGGAGCCAGATGGATGTCAGCTGGAGGTCAGGTGGTATGTGGACCTCGGTGTCTTCTGGAGCAATGGCATCCCGATCGAGGGAGCGAACCTTACGGTCAAGAACGGCTCTGGAGTCCTCAAGCTCGATACCCTGACCCCAGGCACAGGCAAGTATTACAAGTTCGAGATGGTCGAGTATCAGATGAACGCACCTGGTGTGGTCATCGATATGGGTTCCACACTAAACGTCACTGGTGTGAAGGGTTCCTACATGAACTCTACCTTCAAGACCGTCAGCAGCTACGACTACATCAAGGTCTACGTTGAGGACACAGATGCACCACGTGGAAGCATCGTCATCAACAATGGCTCTGACCTTACAGCGACCAGGACCGTGACCCTCACGCTCGACGCTTACGAGCAGATCCCAGGCTCTGGTGTGGACATGATCTGCATCTCGAACGATGGCACCTTCACAGACTGGATCCCATACACCACAGAGACCGCATGGGTCCTTGCAGGTGATGATGGTGCAAAGGTCATCTATTACAGGATCAGGGACGTCGCAGGAACAGAGTCCATAACATACACTGATGGAATAGACCTCGACACAATGGCCCCTATGTCCGCTGTGAGCATGTCATCCAATTACTTCTCATCCACCAACGTCCTGGTAGAGTGGGGACCTGAGAACGGCTCCACGGACATCGAGTCGTATACCATCGAGTATTCCTACGATGCCATGTTCTGGACGCAGTGGATAATGGAGACATCCAACATCTCTGCATTCTGGTCCGGTTCCGAGGGACAGACCGTATATGTCCGTTCTCTCTCAAGGGACCTTGCAGGCAACACAGAGATCAAGACCACTTACGACGACATGTTCACCATCGACTCCATGGCACCCAACTCCACTATCACAGCCCTTGACCCATACGTCAGGTCCTACAGTGTGGAGCTCGAGTGGTCCGGAGCAGATACAGCATCCGGCATAGCTTCTTACAATGTGCAGTATTCCGAGGACGGAACCACATGGATGACCGTCCCAGGCCTTGGTGCGACCACCGAGACCAACACGACCTATACTGCAGATCCAGGCGGCATCATGGCAGGCGGTAAGACACTCTACTTCAGGACCCTGGCAACAGACTTGGCAGGCAACGTCGAGGTCAAGACCGGAGCCGATACCCAGGTCGTTATCGACCCGAACCCACCTGGCTTCACAGTTACCCCAGAGAGCGCTACCCCGTCCTACGACAGGATAATGTTCGACATCACCACAGCAGAACCTACTTCCTTTGTAGTGATGTACAAGGTAGCAAACACTGATGACTGGCAGGAGCAGGTCTTCGAGGAGTATCTCGATGACCACTACCTTACCATCTCATCCCTTACCCCGATGGTCGAGTATCAGTTCGCCTTCACAGCCTATGACAGGGCCCAGAACCAGTACAAGGTAAGCAAGTTCGGTGGCACAGGTGACCAGGCTGGCGAGGACATCTTGGTGTCTACTACCGGTCAGTATGGTATCCTGCGTGGAAAGGTGAGCATCACGAGTGGCCCTGTATCTAATGCCCGTGTTACCATCACTGGTGTCGGTTCAGGAAGTGTCTTCGACATGACCACCGATGCAAGCGGTAACTACCTGTTCGACAAGCTCTCCCCTGGACAGTATTCCATACAGGTCATCTACTCTGGTTATTCCCAGGACACCACCCCGGTCGCGAACGTCATGGCTGGAGCAACCATATGGGAGAACATCACCCTCACAGAAGACGCAGAGGTCCGTGGAGACCTCCGTATCATGGTGGAGGATGAGGATGGCAACACCATCGACAATGCCAAGGTCGAGGTATACCACCACGATGAGCTGCAGACCACCCAGTATACCACTGGTGGCTCTGTGGTGATCTCACTCCCAGCTGGAACCTACGACATCAGGGTCACGGCAGACGACTACGATCAATCCGGAAACATCACGGTGGTCGTTATCGGTGACGAGACCACAGATCAGAAGGTTGTCTTGAAGGAGACCTTCGTCGAGGAGCCTGTCCCACTCAACTTCATCATAATCGGCGTCCTTGCAGGCGTTGTCCTGTTCGTTGGGCTCATCATCGCTGCGATGGTTTTTGTGACATATCGCAAGGAGAAGAGCTACGACAGGGTCGAGGATACACAGGAGGACGAGGACGAGGAAGAGACCACGGCCATAGAATGTCCTGGCTGTGAGACCATCCTTGAGGAAGGCACGACCATATGTCCAGAATGTGGCGAGGAGCTCTACGAGGTCGTCGACGAAGATGCCGAGGACAACCGCGAACCTGCCGATGAGGAAGAGACCGGTGTGACCATCGAGTGCCCATACTGTGGCGAGGAGCTTGATACCTCCGATGCCAGGTGTCCAGAGTGCGGCGAGATGATCCCAGGCGAGATAAGAGCTGGCGCGGAAGCTGCAGCTGAAGAAGCTGAGTCAGACAATGAGGAGGAGTCCTCCGAGGAGGATGAAGGTGGCGAGGAGGAGGACGAAGAAGAAGAGTCTGATGACGAGTGAGCCTGACCGTAGGTCCGGAAACTTACCACGAAGAATCGTTTCGTTCATACAGTTAGCTTAAGCTATAGAGCGAAACGACCTTTCTTCTCGAGGATAGCAGCAGTAAGTGGCATTTCCTCGAGACGCCAAATGCCACTAGAGGTCTCGACGTTGGCATTTGAGCGTTTGGAGGTTTTCAATCCATATGTAGCAACGGAGAAAACCTCCAAAATCGTTTCCGGACCGGAGATCAGGCTCACTCGTCTAGACCCAAGCCCATCCATGCCTGCAATTGTATTCTAGTTAACTCACCCCGGGCACTCAGCAGAAAGAAGATGGTATAGACTTGACCCAACCCCGGCCTTGGAAGAAAAGGTTCTCCTATCCATCATACACTTTACAACAACTGGATGGCTAGGAGAATTTCTGAAAGTGAACGGCCGGGGTTGGGTCTTGCGTTTAAACCATCTTCTCCATATAGTAAGCATCACTACCATCAGAATAGAACGCCTGCAAATACTTCCGCACCAAGTACCCCAGACTCGTGTAGAAACCAAGCCCACCCCTGTTAATGGTCCGCACCTCCAAAGTCACCTTCTCCTTCTTGTAACCACGAGCAAGGTCCTCGGTTCTGTCCATGAGCTTGCGGCCGATCCCGAGCCTTCGAAGTTCCGGCCACACCGCCAGGACCAGGACGCGGATCGCGTTATCCTCCACAGGGATAACGATGCACACTCCCTGTAGTTTCCCCTCTGTATCAAAGGCCCCCAGGAATCCCTCTGCGAACTGCTCCATCAACCGTGGGTAGACCGCTGGGTCGTACTGCTCCGTGATAACGGCTTGGATAAGCTCTGCAGCCTGGGGTATCTCATCTTCAAGGATGGGCCTGATGACAGGGGAACCGTCCATGGGATTGGGAGGTGAGTGGTGGTTTATCAATGTTGTTAGAGTAGGGAGATGTCGCTATTTTTGTTCTATCGGAAATTCTCGAACTCGTTATCATATACCCCTCCTATCTCCTCCTGCCCAACCGGGCAGAGGTTTGAGAGGAGTTGAAATGACATTGATATTACCAGGCGTGGAGCTGAAGGTCGTCAAGGACATCGTGGTCGGCCAGCTCAACCCATCAGGCGTGCTGGGCCTTGTAGGCCTTGCACCGAACATCAACGGGACCAGGCTTGTCAGGGCCAAGTCCTACTCGGAGATAGTATCCAAGCTCGGGCCCTCTGTGGCCTACAGCATCCCAGAGGCAAGGCAGGCTTTGGCCAACGGCGTCGGTCAGCTCGTGATGGTCCCCGTCCACTCATCGAGCGCAAAAGCAGCTTCCGTTGAGATACCACTCGAAAAGGGAGCAGGTACCCTACTGCTCAAGGCCAAGGGCCCAGGACTCTGGGGGAACAGTGCCAAGGTCAGTGTGAAGAAGAAGCCCGACGAGAATGGCATCATGACAAAGGCCAAGGTCGAGCTGGACATGGATGGTGAGCAGGAGGTATACGACAACGTCTGCCTCGACACCACAGACCCTAGGGACCTTGTGGCAATGATCAACGGAAGGTCCACGATGGTCGAGGCGTCGCTCAAGGACACACCCGTAGCCTCCAAGACAACAGGTGATGATAAGAAGAAGGACAAGCCCAAGGGCCACCTCACCATCACAGAAGGTACATACGCCCTCGAGGGGGGAAAGCCTGCGACCATGGGAGACTACGTCAATGCCATCGCAGAGCTGGAGACCGAGGACGATGTGGACCTTGTCGCAGCATCCCTGGAGGATTGGACCGATGACACGACCGTGAGAGGCGTCCATGCAGCCATCGAAGCGCACTGCCAGAACATGTCCAAGACCTGCATGAACAGGATAGGGTTGGGGACCATTCCTCCATGCACTAGGTTTGCGGACGCCGACGAGGAGGTGGAATTCACGGTCCGCCAAACCAACGCCATGGCTTCGGATAGGTTCGTGCTCGTTGCCCCCAACGGGGTCTTGGGTGCAGTTTCAGGACTGGTCGGAAACCTCGACGTTCACGAGTCCCCCACGTTCAAGGCACTATCCGGTGTTGGAGGACTGCAGAGGAGGTACACTCCAACCCAACTGGAGCAGTTACTCAAGGCGAACATCCTTGCTCTGGAAGAACGAAGAGGCAGAGGCATCATAGTCGAGAAGGGAGTCCTGACCTCTGGAGAGCAGGTAAGCGTTCAGAGAGTGGCCGACAAGGCCGTCCGTGGAGTCAAGATGATCGGGGACAAGTTCATTGGCACGCTCAACAACGCTTCTGGAAGGTCTGCCCTACGCGAGAAGATCACAGAGTTCTTCATCCAGATGGAAAAGGACGGGGCCATCGTCCCCTCGGCTGACGGCTCGGACCCTGCTTACAAGGTGGATGTCTATGCAACGGACGATGACATATCCAAGGGCATCGTCAGGTGCGATGTGGCCGTGAGACCCGTCAGAGCCATAGACTACGTCTACGGCACCATCTTCGTCAGGGCGTGATCGTGTGGAGTCAGCCACAGAGGATGCGAAGACGTTCTACGCAGGGGGGCCCACTATGAGAGTGGGTTCCCCTGAACCCAAGCAGGTCTCACGGTTCCTAACACGCTCGGACATCCTGCTCGGTACAGAAAAGCGAGAGGAGATGACCGTCACAGGCTATGATAAGGACGTGATCATCAGACCACTATCCGAGGGAGAGATCTGCAAGGTCTTCGACGCTGTAGGTGGTATCGGTGTCGACTCGGACGGCTATCCGGATACTGTATCCCTCGGTTTCACGGGACACCTGGGACTTCTACGCAGGATAGCACAGCTCGGTATGGTCGAACCCCAGCTGCAGCTTGACGATATCGGTTCTATGCCATTCGGGATCCCCGGTGAGATCGCCTCGCGAGTGCTCGAGATAAGCGGTATGACCCAAGGGGCCTCGGAGGTGGTGGG
>JANQNL010000067.1 GCA_028279585.1 Thermoplasmatota archaeon | reverse complement strand
GTAACCTCCACAATCGTTAAACCCACCCTGGGCGTTCCACTTCCGTGGACCCAGACCCGGACCTTCCGACCAAGTCCCACCATCGTGCGTGGGACAAGGACTACCACTATCGAGGTAAGTTATGGAGAGGCGTGCCTCCCGAGATCCCCACACTCCCTGATGGGATGATTATCCTGGAGCTTGGCTGCGGGAACGGCAAGACCTTGTCCGCAATGATCCGCAGATGCTGGGACATCGTGGCCGTGGACGTTTCCCCCAAGGCCGTCCAGATGTGCCAGATGATGGTGGAGATGGAGGAGGACAGGTGCCTGTCCCGGGTGGAGGTCATGGTAGCTGACGCATGCGCTCTTCCTTTCGAGGACGAGACCTTCGATGCGGTCTTCGCATTTCACGTGGTGGGTCACGTCCCCCAGCATGAGCGGGACGATATGGCCGATGAGATTTGGCGCGTCCTCAAGCCTGGGGGAAAGGTGTTCTTCAAGGGTTTCGGGCGAGGGGACATGCGGTATGGCAAGGGGAAGGAGGTGGAGGATGACACGTTCCTGCGCAATGGGATCCTTGTCCATTACTTCAACAAGGAGGAGGTCCTGGAGGTCTTTGTGGACTTCGAGGTGGAGGACCTGCGGATAGACCAGTGGGAGACGCTCATCCGTGGTAAGAGGTTACCGCGGCAGGTGGTAGAGGGGACGTTCGTTAAGGTGAGTCAATGAACGCAGAGACCGCGAAGGAATACATCTACAGGCTTGCTAACTGTGAACCACACCGTAGACTTGGTTCACGTGGGAACAAGGAAGCCGTGGAGTACATTCTCTCTCAGCTTGAGGGTCTAGATTACGAGATGGATACAAAGGAGTTCGATTGCCTGGACCACGTGGTCCGAAAGGTCAAACTGACCTCTGGTGGAAAGGAGTTCGAGGTTTTCGCAAGCTCCTATTCGCTACCAGTGGATGTGGAGGCCGAGCTTGTCCATGTCTCGAACATGGAGGAGCTCCAAGGGTGTGAGTGTGAGGGCAAGGTCCTGTTGATGACGGACGAGCTCACCAAGGAACAGCTGATGCCCAAGAACTTCGTCTTCTACAACCCTGAGCATCATCAGAAGCTCTATTCGGTGGTGGAGGAGAAGGCACCCGCAGCCATCATCACAGCAACAGGCAAGGACCTGCAGATGGTTGGGAACCTGTACCCTTTCAATGTGTTCGAGGACGGGGACCACACCATCCCAACGGTCACATGCAAGGATGTGGTGGGGGTTGAGCTGGCAGGTCTGGTTGGGGAAATTGTCAAGCTTATCATTGATGCTGAGCGTATCCCATCCAAAGGCCGGAACATCATCTTGAAAAAGAATTTGGATGCAGAGAAGAAGGTCATGCTGTGCGCACACCTGGACACCAAGGCAGACACCCCTGGAGCTTCCGATAACGCTTCTGGGACCACGGTCCTGATGCTCTTTGCCCAGATGCTCAATGACTATAATGGAGAGATGGGCCTCGAGATAATCCTCTTCAATGGAGAGGATAACTATTCTGTAGCTGGGGAGATGGATTATCTGGACCGGTATGGTGAAGCCATCCCAAAGATCGCCCTGGCCGTCAACATTGACGATGTGGGGGTCAATGACTCCACAAGTAACTTTTCGTTCTATGGAGTAGAGGATGATGTCCAGAAGTTCATCAAGGAGACGTTCTCCGGCTTTGCATCTATCGCAGAAGGTGAGCAATGGTTCGCAGGTGACCACATGATATTTGCACAGCAGCAGGTCCCTACCATGGCGTTCACCTCCAGTAAGTGCTGGGATCTGATGGCTACCGTCACGCACACTCCAGATGATGTGCCAGAGAACATCAAACTGGAGCTTTTGGTCGAGTTGGCAAGCGGTCTGAAAGAGTTGTTCCTTAAGTTGCAAAAAGAACTCTGACGCGCTGCCAAGTCCTTACCCTTAATATCCCCCTTGACCATTCACCCTCATGGTCAAGCTCGAGCTCACCAACGTTACCCTTGACAACGTTGACAAGGAAGGATTCTTCTGCTACATGAGCAAGAAGAAGAGCGAGGGGTACAAGCGGAAGATGGACTGGGTCAAGGCTCGCCTTGCAGAAGGGATGAGGCTCAAGATCGCTCTGAAGGACAGCCGCGCTTTCATCGAGTACATTCCGGGGGAACATTGCTGGAGGGCTATCGAAGCTGATGGTTATCTGGTGATCCATTGTCTCTGGGTCGTTGGGAAGGCACGCCACAAAAAGGGTCATGGGACCTACCTTCTCAAACAGTGCATCGAGGATGCCAAGGAGAACGGATTCCACGGTGTTGCTACGGTCACAAGCTCCAAGACCTGGGTCCATGAGAAGGGTCTGTTCGTCAAGAACGGGTTCGAGTCAGTGGATGCACTAGAGCCCTTCGATCTTATGGTCAAGCGGTTCGACGATGCTCCCATGCCGAAGTTCGCTGGAGACTGGGATAAAAAGGCTGCTCAGTTCGGGGATGGGTTCACGATCCTTCGGACGGACCAGTGCCCATACATCGTTGACTCTGTAACCTCAGCCATAGCGGAACTGGAGGCGAGAGGTTTCAAAGCCAAGGTCGTGGAGATAAACTCCAGAAAGGATGTGATGGAGAAGATGCCCTTTCCGTACGGGACGTTCGCGATAGTTCGCGATGGGAAGCCGTTTTCTTACCACTACATGCTTCCAAAGGATTGGGAGAAGTTCCTGGGGGAGAGCTGATGGAGTTCTTTCACGAGGAAGAGAATGCCCGCGAGTACATCAAGATGGCCGAGGGTTTCGATGGGAGACAGCTCATCGAGGTCCTGAAGGAACATCTCGACCCAGGCTCCACGATCTTGGAGCTTGGCATAGGCCCAGGAGTGGACCTAGAGATCCTCAAACAGACCTACACGGTCACAGGTTCGGATTACTCCCAGGCGTTCCTGGACATCTACCTGAACGACCATCCGGAGGGGGATGTTCTGCTCCTTGATGCTATTACCATCGAGACCGAAAGGAAGTTCGATTGCATCTACACGAACAAGGTCCTACAGCATCTTGCCAGGGAGGACTTGAAGGTATCTATCAAGCGTCAGAAGGAGGTCCTCAACGACGGTGGTATCCTTTTCCACTCGTTCTGGAAGGGAGACAAGGAGGAGTTCATGAAGGGCATCCGGTTCGTGTATTACGAGAAGGAGCATCTTCTGGCCTTGTTCAAGGAGGACTACGAGGTCCTTGACATCCAGATCTATGAGGAGATGGAGAAGGACGATTCCATCTTCATAGTTTTGAAAAAGAAGTGAGCGCGATAAACACTCACAAGCCTTTTAACCCGAAGCGTAGCTTTTCTCCCTGATACTATGAGCGATACCGTTGAGATCGAGGAAAAAAGGGGAAAGGACAACCCATGGAAGCTCAAGACGCCTCCAGGTTCTTCCGAGTACGAGATGTACATCGATGAGAAGGACGGGGTGGAGGTCATTATGTGCGTTGTCGGTAAGACAGTCCTTTATTATGATGCTCGAGCCATCAACGATCTTTACCAGATGCTGAAGGACCATGATGACTGGATGCTCCTTGGCAGCAAGGACGAGAAGGTCGATACCAGGGAAGGGACCGTAGAGCATTGGGCCAGGTCTCCGGATAATCCGATGAGTGGGTTCTATGGGCTCAAGAAGAACTTCCGTGGAAGGTTCGCGATGTATATCCCGCCGCTTATGGAGGAGCTGGGCCTTGCAGAGGTCGAGCACAACAAGCGGAACAATCGGATGAAGGCGATCTGATGGATGATAGGATCAAGAAGTATATTGACAGCATACCACAAGATCACCGACCGCTCTTCGACAAGCTCCAGAGTGTGATCCTTGAGGTCTACCCAGACGCGGAGCTGAAGTTCTCCTACGGGATAGTTCTACACAAGGTCGGGAAAAGGTGGGTCGGTCTGGGTAAGCGCAAGGATGGGATAACGATATACACGGATGGTCCTCAATATGTTGAGGACTTCCAGAAGAAGCATCCCAAGATCAAGGGTGGAGTTGGTAGCATCAAGTTCAAGCCAGAAACGGAGGTGCCTTTAGAGGACCTCAAGATGGTTGTTGAGAAGGCTATCGAAGATAAGTGATCATCTTCGAGCCTTCCTCTCGGCCCTCTTTTGTTTGTTGCTCTTCTTCTTGTTCTCTTTGTGCCTGTGTCGCAGGTCGTCCAGAGCATCGTCCATCTCATCGCGGTATGGGACCTCTATCCAAGGATGGTCCTCGGAGCCTCTTATCCTCTCAGTACTCCGTGTGTTGTTCTTGACGTACTCCTCAAGGAAAGGTAGAACTGAGCTATCGCCCATCTGGGCAAGGCATCTGGCCAGGTATCTCGGAGACTCACCGTATGGCTTCTGGGACATGTACTCGACCAGAGCATCCCTGGCCTCTGGTCCACCGATCTCGACAAGGGTATCCACCGAAGGCTTCTTACGGCCTTTCTTGAAAGGATCACGGAACGCCTTGATGGTATCAAGTGACCGCTTGATCTCCTTCCTTGCTGCCTTGGTGATCATCTCATCGGACTCTTTCTCAGCGATATCTCGTAAACCGGGAAGGCTCCGTCCTGCTTCGGCCAGGACCCATGCATGCGCCATATCGTTTCTGATGGTCTTGACCGGTTCCTTCTCGAACGCTTTCCTGATGACGTCAGGTTCACCCACTTCGGTCTGGATTATCAGTGAGGTGCAGCTCTTTCTGACCCTGTTGACATCACTGAGGAGCCCCCGACTGAAGTGTTCCTCCATCTTCCAGTTCTTGATGTTCCTGTACTCCCGACTGTCCCCGATGTCCATGCCCGTCTTGAACGTAGCATGTACATGGATGTTGTAGAGAAGCTTCATCATCCGTTCATTGGTCCGCTTCTCGGCAAGGGCGTTCACCAAGGCGTCCTTGATCTCTTTGTTGTACGCACACTTCTTCTGGTGGAGGAAGGTTCTTAGCATGTAGAGTTCCGCGCGCTTGCTGGTCTTGTCATCAGTACCATGGAAGCATTCGAGCAGTGCTGTGATCCCTTCGGCGTCCTCATTGATGAGCAATGAATGACCAGCTTCAAGCAATGCCTCCTTGCTCTTTGGGCCGTCCTCTCTCAGTACCTTGCGGACCTTTGGTAGGAGCTTCTTGAATGGCCAGAACGCGCCAGCTCCTGCAGCGTGTGCCCTGATCTCGATCTCGGGATGGTCTAGAGCTTCCGACACTACCGACTCGATATCATCAAGGTCCGTGTCGGTCAAGCCCCCTCTGGAGCCACTGTTCTTTGTTAGGACTACATACAGGAAATAGAACGCACGCCCCCGTTGGGTTGGAGATAGAGACTCATCCTGGATGGCCCTGATATAGAGTGGGTGGTCCCATGTATAGGAATTGTAGACATCCGAGAATATCCGTTTGATGGGATTTATCCCAGATGTGTCCTTGACAAGTCTGGGAACGAGCTTTGCATAGTCCTTTTCGCTCTTTTGAGCTTCAGCTACTTCTTTCTCCCGTTCAATCTGTTGAGCTAGGGTCTCTCTCTCATGCTCGAGCTCTTCACGGAAGTCCTTATCTATCCCCTTCTCACCAAGGAGCTTGTCGATGAAGCGCAAAGCCTCCATTTTGTCTCCACCATCATCGATGAACTTCTCGATGGCATCAATGGTTGGCTTGCGACAAACGTCATATGTATAAGCCAGGCTAGATAGCTCTTCAAGCTTCCGCTCCCTGATGAGCCTGATAGGCATGACCTTCAATCCCCTGTCCTCGCCAAGGGAATGAAGTACAGCACTGGCATGGATGGCCAGATCAGTGTCCGGATGGTCGACGATGTAAAGGATGTGCTCGATAGCCCTTTCATCACGAAGCATACCCAACTGGTGGACGGCCATCTTGATCTTCGATGTACTATCGCTTTTGAGCATCTCGATATATTCATCGACCTCAGACATCCGTATAGCATCGAAATAGTTGCTTAAAGCGTTTCGGGATGTTCCGGTTCCGAGGATGGACCCATAAACTTTAGGTCATAGGAACGCTTAATATCTATCATGGCCCCCAAGGTCTACTTCCAGGAGGACCGCTCCTTCTACATCAAGAAGAAGCTCCGATGGTTAGCCCTGGGCCTAGTCTTGCTCATCATTCCCCCAGCAGCGCTCTTTGTCATGTTCCTGTACCTTCTTCGCATGTCGGAGCTATTCCCCCAGGAAGCAGCGCTCATACTCCTGTTCCTTCTCCTTTCCCCCATCGTTGGCATGGTCTTCACCCTCCGAGCAGTGATGATCCAGAGGATGACCATATACAAGACACATCTTCCAAACCCATTCATTCTGGGTAAGCGCAAGATCCCCCTCAAGGAGATCGAGTATGTCAAGCATTACATCATTGAGGATGGTCCCCAAAAGGTGGAGCTCAGGATGAAAAAGAGGTCGACGTCCACTACCGACAAGGATGTGGTACTCGGCCGGTTCCTTGAGGACGATGTGACCAAGATGATGGTGGCGTTCGAGAAGCTCGGGATCGAGACCACCTATCGGTAATGTGAAAGTTTCCTCCTCCCCCTTCCTGCAAAGTTGGAACAGAAACGTATTTTAGAGCATTTCACCTATCAAACTTCATGGAAGATGACATGTCATCCCTATCTCGTCCTATCCAACCAATGCCCGATTGGGTAAAGGAAGCGTTAGAGAGTAGGAAGCTCATGGATGCATACAATGCTCGACCTCCTTACCAGCGGAACGATTATCTGAGCTGGATCACCAGGGCCAAACGACCGGATACCCAGGTAAAGCGCATGGAGCAGATGCTTGACGAGTTGGAGAAAGGGGATGTTTACATGAAGATGAACTGGAAACCTAAGAGGTGATACTATGGCAGAAGAAAAGATCATGACCCTCCATCCAGAGGGAAAGAAGGGTGTGAACATCAGCAAGGCCAAGTACGATATAGTAAAGCAAGCAATAATCGATGCTCTGGGGGAACAGGTACTCACACATACCGAGCTGACGGATTCTGCAAAAGGGCTCTTGACAAATTTCGACGGTGCACACGGTTGGTACATCGAGACCGTCAAGCTGGACCTCGAGGCCAGGGACATAGTTATCCGAGACCGTGATAGAAAACCCCAGACCTACAAGCTGAAGTGATATCATGTCTGACATCGAGACCCTTGACTACAAGGAGTTCGGTAAGTATCTTCGAGACGACAAGGTACTGGCCGATATCGAGCAGGACAACATCGAGCGTGAGATCAACCTCATCGGGCCAAGCGTCGGCAAGCTCCTCTACATCGTGTGCAAGATGATCGGGGCTAAGAAGGTTCTAGAGCTGGGTACAGCGAACGGATACTCCACCATCTGGCTTGCCAAGGCTGTCGGTCCTGGGGGCCAGGTCATCGGCATGGAGTATGATCCTCCTACAGCAGAGATCGCTATCGGAAACTTCAAGAAGGCAGGTGTCTCTGACATCGCTTCTGTAGTTATTGGGGATGCGATGAAGTACATCAAGGAAAGCCAGGAGACCTTCGACCTTATCTTCATGGACATCGAGAAGGAGGACTACACAACATCTCTACCAGATTGTGTTCGGCTCCTGCGGCCGGGAGGCGTTCTGTTCGTGGACAATGTGGCCTTTGTCACGGCTGGAGATTTCAACGATGTTCTCAACTCCCACCCGGAGCTGGAGACGAGCTTCATCTCCGGTCAGTTCATTAGCCACGCGCCTGACGAGGATGCTATCTCAATAAGCATTAAAAAGAAGTAGGCTCCTTTTTGGTTTTCTCTTCCTTCTTCGCTTTATAGAACAGGATGATATAGTTGACATACCAGACTAGAAGGAAGCTGTAGACCACCACGTTCCCAAGGATCATTATCGTCCATCTAGCCTTGGCTGGTGTTGCAAGCCCTAGGATGAACACAAGCCCCATCCCTATAGCGTAGCTGATTATGTATCGCAGCTTCAAACCACGATAGCGAGGGTCCTTCTCCAGAAGCAACCTTGGTGCGAACGTCACAGATGCCCAGTGGGAGAACATACCGACCTGGATGAGCATCATCACACACGGCAACCCCCCGGCCCAGGGGGCCATCCCAAAGATGAACCACTCTGCCATCAGGCCTATGAAACCGAACACCAGGAAATGAGCGATCGGATTCTTCAAGATCCATTGGCTCAACGCAAATCCTACGGCTATGAACAACCCGTAGAAGATAAGAACGGTCAAGACCATCCCCACCCACTCCCCCTGCCCGATCCCCATGTTGATGAACTCTACGATAAAGGAGAGCAGGTATCCAACGGACATGGTCTTCAGGAACTGCACCATCATGGCCTTGGTAGGTTTGGGAGGTTTCAGGTCCATCAGTATTTCTTCGCAGTATGCGAAGATAACCTTATTGGTCCGTTCTACGTGGACATGGCATCAGTAGAACCAGCCCTGGTACTGCCCAGTCACCGGACATCCCATACATTTACCTTCTTTGAACGATGTGCAGTCCCTGCAGTTCAACAGTACCCCACAAGGAGGTTTCTCTGACCTATCTGGGGTAAGGATGGTTGGGACCACGAACTTCTTTTCAGAGCTGATGATGATGTTGAACTCTATATCGGTCACGGACTTGTCCTTGCGGATATGACCATTGACTATAGCTTCCAGGGTAGCAATGTTCTCGCTGATGAACAACATCGATAGATTGTGCTTACCGCTGACTGTGAACCCTTGGGCGAAGTATGGACAGTTCCGGAACATGCTCAATATCGCACCAGGGTCGCTGGTTGCAATATCGACCTTCGCGATATGCAGCTCCATCTTGAACGGATCTATACCTGTCAGGTTCTCGATGGCTCCAGCATCTCTAAGTTTCTTCACTCTCATCGCAACGGACGGCTGGGTGATACCGAGCTCTGACGCGATATGGTCCTGTGAAACGTTCGGGTCCTCTGCATACATACTGATGATCTTTCTGTCCTTGACATCGAGCTTCATTTTCTCACCGTACCCTGGACCTATTATTGATATAGAGATAGAATATATTATATTTATATACTTCCTATGAAAACAATGCAATACGGGCCTTATGCCTATGAATCATAGTGGGTGACTTTATAGGTTATCAATGTCTTTAGGGGATCGGTGACAAAAAACATGTTCTGCTATCAGTGCGAACAGACAGCGAAAGGGACCGGATGCACCGTCAAAGGTGTATGCGGTAAGAACGAGGACATAGCCTCATTGCAGGACACGCTCATCTTCGGCCTCAAAGGAATCGCAGCTTACGCTTATCACGCAAGAGTACTGGGGTACAAGGACGAGGACATCGACGCGTTCATGCATGAAGCTTTGTTCAGGACATTGACCAACACCGACTTCGACCTCAACGATCACATTGCCATGGTCCTGAAGGCCGGTGAGATAAACATCAAGGCAATGGAGCTTTTGGACAAGGCGAACACCGAGACTTTCGGAGTTCCAGAGCCCACAGAGGTAACCGTCGGGACCGTCGAGGGACCAGGCATATTGGTATCTGGCCACGACCTCCTGGACCTCAAGGAGATCCTGGAGCAGACCAAGGACAAGGGAATCAACGTCTACACCCACGGCGAGATGCTTCCTGCCATGGCCTATCCAGAGCTCAAGAAGTATCCGCACCTCAAGGGTAACTACGGCGGACCTTGGCAGCTACAGAGAAAAGAGTTCTTGGAATTCGGTGGTGCGGTGCTTATCACTACAAACTGTGTGCTCATCCCAACTGACGAGTACAGGGACAGGCTCTTCACTACAGGTATCGTCCACGTTGACGGTGTCCAGCATCTCGAGGACAGGAAGGACTTCTCCGCAGTTATCAACAAGGCCTTGGAGCTTGGCTCCCTCCCAGAGAGGTTCAGCCACAAGACCATGACCGGTTTCCACCACAAGCCCGTCCTGGCCCTGGCCCCCAAGATCATCGAAGCGGTCAAAGCTGGAAAGATCAGGCACTTCTTCCTCATCGGAGGTTGCGACGGTGCAAAGCCTGGTAGGGACTACTATCGCGAGCTTGCAGAAAAGGTTCCGGACGACTGTGTGATCCTGACCGTGGCATGCGGCAAGTATAGGTTCAACGACATCGACTTCGGAGACATCGACGGCATCCCAAGGCTCATCGATATGGGTCAGTGCAACAACGCCTACAGCGCGGTCCAGGTGGCACTGGCACTTTCGGATGCGTTCGGTGTTGGTGTGAACGAGCTCCCACTGTCACTGGTGCTATCCTGGTTCGAACAAAAAGCGGTTGCGATCTTGCTTTCGCTGTTCAGCCTGGGCATCAAGAACATCAGGCTCGGCCCAACGCCACCAGCATTCCTGACACCCAATGTCATGGCGGTGCTTCAGGAGAACTACAACATACAGCTCATCACCACACCTGATGAGGACCTGAAAGCGATTTTGGGTTAAGATATGACTCCCCACTGAAGATCTGTCGTCCCGCTTAAGCGGGACTACCTTTCTTTTTTAGGTTCGGAGGGTAAAACGATGGAAGAGGAACAGCGACCATACGACGTCATCATTATCGGTGGCGGACCTGCAGGATCGAGCGCTGCTATTTATTCTGCTCGTGCAGGATTGAAGACCCTGGTCATAGATAGGGGCCCCACCTCCGGTGCCCTTGGTTCCTCACATAAGATCGAGAACTATCCTGGATTGGACCCCATGACCGGTGACGAGGTCTTGGCAAAGATCAGTTCCCAGGCCAAAGGGTTCGGTGCAGAATACATAAAGGACACTGTGGTCGGCGTCACCCTCAAGGATGAGACGAAGTCCGTTTTCACCAACGGAGGAGTGTACGACACCAAAGCGGTCATCATCGCCTCAGGGTCCATGGGTCGAAAGCCCACTATCAAGGGTGAGGCCGAGCTGATAGGTCGTGGAGTTAGTTATTGTGCCACATGTGATGCTCCATTCCAAAAGGACAACGACGTCATGGTTGTCGGAAAGCCAGAACAGGTCTTGGAAGAGTTGGGATCGATCGCTCGGTTCGCAGCAAAGGTGTACCTCATCTCACCCAATGGGAAGATGGACGATGAGGCAATAGCCATGATCAAGGACTTGCCAAATGTGGAACCTATGCCGGGGTTCAGGGTGTCCCAGATAATGGGTGAAGGATTCATCTCAAGCGTTGAGCTCAATGGGCCAGACGCGCTCAAGAAGGAGGTTCCAGTTTCTGGGATCTTCGTTTACATGCAAGGTAACAAACCAATAGTGGACTTCCTGCAAGACCAGGTGGAGACCTCTTCTGCAGGTTGCATCGAGGTGGACGCCGAGATGGCGACCAACATGCCTGGAGTCTACGCCATTGGAGATGTTACATGCAAAAGGATTCGACAGGTCGTTCTCGCAGCCTCGGAAGGTGCCATTGGTGCCCTGGCAGCAGAGCGATACATCAGAGGAAAGGATAAACTTAGACCACAATGGTCGTGAGAGGTGAGAGAAATGGTCAAGCGAAAGATAATAGAGATAGACGAGGACAAATGCACGGGCTGCGGCCAATGCGTCGTCGCCTGTGCAGAAGGGGCCCTGGAGATCGTGGACGGTAAGGCCAAGGTCATCAGGGATAGCTTCTGCGATGGGCTCGGAGCTTGTATCGGGGACTGTCCAGAGGATGCGCTAAAGATAGTCGAGCGTGACGTGGACGAGTTCGACGAGGCAGCTGTGGAGGAGCATCTGCAGAAGACCGGACGCGCACCAGCCAATGAAGAGCCGCCAAAGACACTAGAGTGCGGCTGCCCAGCATCCACAGCGCAAACACTAAGACCAGGTGGTTGTCCGTCATCTAAAGCCCAGTCCATGGCTCCTGGTGATGCCAAGGACGCAGGACCATCCCAGCTTGGCCACTGGCCCATCCAGATAAAGCTTGTGAACCCGAGGATGCCGTTCATTCAAGGGGCGGACCTCGTGGTCCTTGCTGACTGCTGTGCCGTTGCATACGCGAACCTCCACAAGGACTTCATTAAGGATAAGGTGGTCGTGATCGGCTGTCCCAAGTTCGATGATATCCAGTTCTACATGGAAAGGTTCAATGAGTATGTCACAGAGTCCAAGATCAAAAGCATCTCCGTGGTCCACATGGAGGTTCCATGCTGCCATGCTCTGTCAAGGGCTGTAAAGGCTGTGATGGATGGTCTTGGAAACCCTATTCCGGCAAAGAGGTATGTCATCTCTTTGGATGGAAAGCTTACAGAAGAGGAGCTCTAAACCTCATACCCTCCTGATAAGAGCTTCTGAACGAACACCTCGATACCCTTGAGTCTGGCGACGTCTCCATCCCAGTCCTTGAGGGTATCACCCATTTCTTTTTCCACTTCTCTCATCATACGCTTGAGATGGTCCTCGAGCTCTCTGTTCTGTCTATCGGCTGTTATACCGACGATGTTGATGTACTGGCCAGGCTCAATGAGGACCGTGAAGTCCTGCATCTCAAGCCTACGGATCGTGGCATCCTTTGAACTAAACGAGTCCTTCACAAAGCTCTGGACCGCTGTGAGCATTGCAGAGAGGATGTCCCTGTCCAGTTCATCGTCAGGGTTCCTTGCATAATGATTGACGAGCAGACCTTCCTTGGTCACGATGAGAGCTTCTGTTATCTCGAGGGTGTCCAGTGGGTCCTCCTCTACTTCGATGATCTTTGCTGGTGGTAGAGCGAGCAGGTCGAGCTGAGGTTCGGCCTCTATCTGATGGTCTGGTTGGACGGTCAGGTCATCCTCGATAGCGGGGGTTGTCTCTGACATTACCTCGCCTTCGAGCTCACTTGGAGGTGTCACATCGATGGCGGGTGCCTCCTCTGATGGGAGTGCAGCTGGGCCTTCTGGTCCATCGACCATGATCGGCTCTGCATCGATGACCACGGGTTCTGTTGGCCTGTGAGCGGTATCATCGGGCTTGCTCTTCTTTCGAGTGACCAATACGATAACGATGATGATCACGATGAGGAGGAGTAGCACGATGAATGCAATGACACCGAGGATTATGAACAGTGGGTTGAACTCACTGGACGAGCTTCCTTCTACTTCGATGGTAAATGACACGGTAGTGTTCTGATCTTCATCATCAATGACCTTTATGACAATGATGTGGGACCCTTCGTCACCCTCACTCGGTTCCCATTGGACGGCCCCGGTCGTTGGGCTGATGGTCATCCCATCAGGGCCTTCTTCTATCTCATATTCCACCGCACCGCCATCAGGGTCCGATCCATTGACCTGAAAGGTGAACCGCTCTCCCACTTTTGCTGCCTGTTTGGGGATCATCTCCGCGTTCGGGGGTGGGTTCTCTGTGCCTCCGGTGTTCGTCACCGTTAGTGTAAAGTTCTGATAGCCAACAACGATGGTGTCCGTTCCCATGATACTGACATTATGCTTGCCAACCTGGGCTGCTGTTGGTGTCCAAGTTATAGTGCTGCCGGTGATCCTCATCCCTTCAGGTCCCTCCTCAAGAGTGAACAGTACAAGGTTCCCGCTAGATGCTGTCGCTGTTGCAGTGTAGGTGTATTCCATCCCCACTGTTGCCGAGGTGGATGGAGTGGATGTGAACCCGATAAGTCCGCTAGGTACCTGGCCCTCACCAACGACGAACAGGATGAACGAATGGCTGATAGTGACATGCCCATCCCAAACGGTCAGGTTGAATTGGTACTCCCCTGTAGCAATGGGTGTCCAGTTGATGAGTCCAGTGTCTGGGTCGATAACAGCATTCGTCATCGGGACCGATGTCATGGAATAAGTGAGCGTGTCATTGTCCTCATCACTTGCATCCAC
>JANQNL010000043.1 GCA_028279585.1 Thermoplasmatota archaeon | reverse complement strand
GCGCGCCGACCAAAACCACGGCAAAGGGCTGACGCAGGACCCGCAGCTCTGACCGATTACGACGATGATGACGACCTCGACGATTTCGGTGAGGTCGATGATGATGATGTCGAGTTCGAGGACGATGACGAGCCGACCTCCAAGGTTGGCGGGTCGCTTGGTGTTCTACCAGAGCTCAACTTCGATAACTTCGTCGTGGGTGAGAACAACAGGTTCCCGTTCGTTGCTGCCCAGTCAGTTGCTAAAGCCCCAGCAAAGGCTTACAATCCATTGTTCATCTGGGGAGATGTCGGTCTTGGAAAGACACATCTTCTCCATTCCATTGCAAATTATATCCTGACCCAGGACCCAGGAGCCAAGATCGTCTATGTCTCGTCAGAGACGTTCACGAACCATCTGGTCGAGGCTGTTGAGTCACAGACGCTTTCAGAGTTCAGAAGGATGTACCGGGAAGTAGACGTCCTTCTCATCGACGATATCCAGTTCATCGCTGGAAAGGAGCACACCCAGGAGGAGTTCTTCCACACCTTCAATGAGCTCTACAACAATCGTCACCAGATAGTCATCTCCTCTGACAGGCCTCCATCCGAGATCCAGGCCCTGGAAAAGAGGCTACGGTCCAGGTTCGAAGGCGGTCTTATCACAGAGGTCAAACCACCGGGTGAGGACATCCGGATGGCCATCCTTCGTGAGAAGATCAAGGTCATGGACATCTACATCCCTGACGAGGTCATCAGATACATTGCCCAGAACATCAAGGCCAATGTCAGGGAGCTCAACGGTGCACTGAACAGGGTCAAGGCGTTCGCGGCCATGACCGGTTCTGCCATCACACTGGAGACCGCGGAGAAGGCCCTTGAAGGCATCCTGCCGCGGGACCAGGCAGCCACAGCTCAACCGGAGATGCAGAGCATCGACAGGCCTCAGCCACAGCAGCCATCCGACAGACCGACCAAGCCTCCAGGCGACGATATGGACATGATCCTGCAGCTCGAGAAGGAGACAGGGCTCGGGTCCGGTGAGATAATGGACGACTTCGAGGCTGAGACGAAGAAGATGGAGGAGGAGCTGATGGCGGAGCTGAAGAAGCAGGGTATCGAGTTCAAGTGATCTTTTCCGAGTGAGTGGGTCGGAAGGGGATTTCTCATTTAATCTTGCAGAAGTAGCACACGCACCCCGCAGATCGGGCATTCGAACTCCCACCCACCATCCTCTACGTGTATCGCTGCGATCTCCATTTCCACCTCGCATTTGAGGCAGACCACCTGCGTTCCGGCCATTTTTTCTCTAGGCTCCCAGCTCTTCTATGATATATCATGTATAAAAGTAAATTGGAGCAGACTACTTCTTCATGATGCCCGCCAGCTGCTTCTCCATGTCCGCTTCCATGCGCTTCATCTCAGCATCAAGCTCCTTGCGGGTCTTTTTGTCCTTGGACTTGCGAGAATCATCCTCACCAGAGTCCGACTTCTTGCTGAACGGGAAGCTCATGAAGGATTCCATCTTGGAGGTCTCATCATCGAGCTCCTTCCTTGACCCTCGCGAGGAACGGCCGCTCGGTGCTGGCTCCGGCTCCTCCTTCTTCTTGGCGAACGGGAAGCTCATGAAGGACTCCATCTTGGAGGTCTCATCGTCCAGGTCCTTCTTGGACGGTTTGGAGCTTCTGGTCGTTGAGGTCCGGGTGGTCCCAAACGATGGTGTGGAGGTTGATGCCGCTGCTCTCCTTCGCGTCCTGCGGGTCTTTGGTTCAGGCTCTGGTTCCTCCTTCTTCTTGGTGAAGAACGAGGAACGCTTGGGCTTCTCTTCTTCCTCCTCTTTGGAAGAGGTAGTGGAGAAAGATGACTTACGAGTGGTCCTCGGTGTCCGGGTCCGCGTCGTTGTAGTCCTGGTGGTACCGAAGCTGGAGGTCCTCTTGGGGAGGTTGAACTCTTCATCAGCTGGCTCTTCCTGCTCCTTTGGTGGGAATCCAAGGAACGTCCTGAAGCCTGCGAAAGGTGTTGTCATCTCCTTGTCCAGGGCCGCGTTCTGTTGATCGAGCTCTTTGGAGAGTTTCCGTTCCCTGGCCTTTGCCTTGGCAAGTGCCTTCTCAGGATCGTCGTCGTCCTTTTCCTTTCGCCTACCGAATGTGGGACGCTGTGGCCTGTCCTCTTCTTCCTCTTCGTCCTCCTCTTCATCGCCACCACCCCAACGCGTTCTGGGTCGGACGAAGATGAACAGGATGGCCACTATGGCTGCAACTATGACCAGGATGATGAGAATAACGACAATGACCGCGACGACGGAGGAGCTACCACTGGAGGTGGTCCCAGCTCCTGCTCCGGTGTCCGCGACGACCACGGTAAGGTTCTCGTAGGTCGTATCATACTCATCAGACACCTCGAGAGTGATCACGTGTGTCCCAGGTTCCAGGTATTCAGAGAACCTGTGGTATGACGTAACGAGCTTGCCGTTCACATACCACTTGTACGAGATGAGATGACCGTCTGGGTCGTGTGAACCTGAGCTTTCAAGGATGAGGACCTCTGAGGAGTTCGTGTGTAGCAATCCACCGGTCACAACATTACCCTCGTTCCTGATGATCGCCACTGGCGGGACCAATGTTGTGGAATAGATGTAGATCTCGATGGTCACGACCTTGAACGACTCACCGTTGTTGACACGCATAGCTACGATGTGGGGGCCTACTGTTGAGAACGAGTGGGATACTGTCAGGCCTTCCATGTCCTTGATGAAAGCTCCAGAATAGTCGAAGTCCCATTCGTACTGAAGGCTCCTGTTGAGCGGGTCATAGCTTCCCTTGCCATCGAAGATTATCTCTGTGTCTCGGGGTGCATCGACCATGGATGCCTGAATGATGGCCACTATCGGTATCTGGACATCCACGATGTAGAACGGAATGGTGTACTGGTATGTTCCCGCAGGATTGAGCGAGAAGTTGATGCTCAACGTGTGCAGACCAATGGATAGCTGATCGCCGACCTGGAACTCCAATGCAGAGTCGTTGAGCGTGAAGTTGGTTATGGGCGTTGTATCGAGAACGACCTCGGTATTGGCAGATACTAGCCCTATACCGTCGCGTAGTCCAAACTCGATGACCACGGCTGGAGTCCGATCGATGATCTCCATGCCTGGGGATGGGTAGCTGCTGTCCAGGACCTTGATGGGCGGGTCCTCTGCTGAAGCTGGGAAGGTTACCATGCAAAGAAGCAGCATGGCTATGCATGCAAGCAACAGTCCCGCACGTAGCGGGCCAATGACGGCCCCCCAGCTGCCCATGATAGTATCTAGACGGGATGTTATAGAAATAATTTTTCATGATAATATGAGTACATGCCTACCTTCACCAGATGGTCGGTCGATCAGAAGAGTTCTCTCCGCAAAGCTCCGAAAAGGGAAAAAGAAATGGTTGGCTCGCTCCACAAACAGATGCTCTCTCCTTGAGCGAGCCAATTCTTTGGGGTTGTTTTCGGAGCTTTGCTCCGTTCACCCTTCAAGCATACTCTCGGTACCACAGTGTGGACAGGTTAGAAGCAATGGTCGCTCATCGCTATCAGCGACGATGATACCATGGCAGCTGTAGCATTCGACCTCAAGGCCTGCTGGAGCCTCGGCAGCCGCTGCAGGTTCTTCTGGTGGAAGCTGAACATCGACCTGTTCCTCTCCAGCAGCCTCAGTTTCTACAGGGGTGAACAGCTCGTCGAAGATGTCGCCCTTGTCATCCTCCTGGACCGGAGCAAGCTCAGGGATGGCCTCTTCTTGTTCTGGTGCTCCAGCCGTGGTCGGTGGAAGTAGACCCTCAGGTGGTATGACCTCTTCCATTGGTGGAAGCTCTGCAGCTGGGGGTGCAGCCTCCACTGGTGGAGGGGCTGCCGCTGCGGGAGCTGCGGGTTCTGGTTGAGGTGGAGGTGTCTGTGGGATGTCCGGTAATGGTGGAACGTCCTCCACAGGTTCTTCCACGAGAGGTGCCTCTGGTGGAGGTGCATCCATCTGGCTCGTATCGATCTCCTCGTCCTTCTTCTTCTTCTTCAGGATGCTCATTATGACCGAGACCACAAAGAATATGAACAGGGCCACAAGTACGATTATCAGGACGATTATTGCTGGCCAGAACCAGGAAGGCCTCTTATCCTCGTTCCCACCATCACCGCCATCTACAACAGGTGGAACATAGCCTGGGTCCTTGGAGACCACACCGGCCGTGTCCCATATGGAGGTCGAGTTATCAGCCTTCACAGCTGCTCCGAAGATGTCGAAGCTGGTGACGCCGATGAGCTCGTTGAGGTCGAACTTGAAGACAAGGGTCCCACCGGTCGTGACCGCATTATCAAGGCCGCCGTTCTCATAGTGGGTTGCGACCAAAAGGTGGTCGTAACCGAGATCTGATGGTAGGTCTGGTGTAGGTGGTCCTTCCGCGGTATTGGTGTATGTCACCTCGCTCTCCAGATACATGTTCGTGATGACATAGACCGAGTACATCACATCTGGGTCCACGGTTCCTTTGATCGTCAAGGTCACTACGAGCTGGGTCCCGTCCCTGCGGGACTTGATGTTGGTAATGTCGAAGCTTGTGTCCGCGCCTACCTGCCGGTCTGCAATCCCGGCATTGTAGGTTGTGACATCACCTTCTGTGTCATCATGCTCCAGGAGACAGACGTCTGCGGAAGGTAGCTCGCCAACACCCTCGATGTTGACCCACACCGTCGCCCATGACTTGAGCTTGCCAGAATCCTCGACCGTCAGGTTCACAAGGTAGCGACCTTCCTCCGCGAAGGTATATGATACGTTCTGACCCACTTCAGTATCACCTGTGGTGAACGACCAGGTATAGGTCAGAACGTCGCCGTGGACCAGGTCAGGGTCCGATACTGCATCGACACTGAAGTTGATGGCCTGGCCGATCTTGAACGTAGCATTGTCGATAGGGGAGTTAATGAACGGTATACCAGGCTTCTCGTTCCTGTTCTGGATGGTCAGACGGAACTCTTGCGAAACAGGGTCTGTTCCGTCGTCCACTGTGATGTTGAAGGAATGGGTGCCCACCTGATCGTTGGTTGGAATGAAAGCCACAGAACCTGTGGAGCTGTCAATGTCGAACAGGCTCGTGTCGTCGGAGAAGATGAGGGTGTCTCCAGCATCATCATCGGATGCTGTGAACGTGATAGAGAACAGGACACCCTCCTGTGTGGTGAACGTCGGTAGAGCGGGGTCGCCCTCCACAGAACCGACGGCGGAGAGTTCTGGAGCGTCGTTGGTATTCGTAACATGAACGACGAGGTCCACAACGCAATATCCTGGTGTGGTGCCATTGTTGTCGCTGACATTGACCTGCATGTAGATGACGCCGACGTGCTCGTTGGTCGGTAGGAACGAGATATTGCCATTATTGGTATCGATCACCGGCCACCCATCATGGGTATAGTTGCAGCTGTAGGATAATGTATCGTTGTCAGCGTCCTCTGCGATGATATCGACCGTGAACAGCTCATCCTCCTGAGCACCCTTGGAACCACCAAGCTGCAATGCCTGGCCTTTTACCACAGGGGAGTCACCGACCATAGTTATGACTGGGATGTCATTGACCGGGTCCACCACGATGTAGATCTTGTCATCTGTGGACTTGAGTCCCTGGTCAGTGCATCTGATCGTATAGTTGAAGGTCCCGGACACGTTGGTTCCGAACGGACCGATGGCGACGTTGAAATAGCGATCGTTCGCGATGGTTCCCACAAGAATATCTGCCGGGGTAGGTTCGAGATGGATGGTGAAGGTGAGTTCGTCGTCCGTGTTCTCGCTATCATCGAAGTAGGCCCATAGGTCTACGAACGTGGAGTTCGAGCCTACGTCCTCATCGATGTGATGGGTTCCTAGGCCTATAGTGGTAGGTGGAGTGTTGTCCACCCATTTCAGGACCGAGATCTTACCTGCATCCCTGTTCGCAGCAACGATGTCGTTCTTTCCATCCTGGTCTACATCGGCTACAGTTACCGCTGATGGGCCGTTGACAACGTTCAGGGAGACACGGGTCCCCCAACCTGCTCCTTCCCTTGGGGTGATGGAGATCTGGTCTGGGAAGAACTCTGCCGTGACGATATCGTTGTCGCCGTCGTTGTCAGCATCCGCGATGATTACGTCCGTGGGTTCCAATCCGACAGCTACGGTCTCCTCCGGCTTCCACCCCGGACCTGCAGGGTCCCAGTAGTAGATGGAGACGTTGTTGTTGTGATAATTGGCGACGACTATATCGGCATATGTGTCTCCGTCCAAGTCTCCGACGTCCAAAGCCTTGGGGGACTTGCCCACAGGCATGTAGATGGCATCTACCCATCCGGAGTCGTACCTTGCGATCGAGATGTTGTTCCTGTTCTCGTTGACAGTGATGACCTCGATACCCGGCCCCATAGGATGGTCGCCTATCCATATGTCCCTGCAGCCTGCATCCATCTTCAGGTCCTGTGTGCCAGGTGCAGATGCATTACAATCAGCTATGGTCCAGGTCCCTGCGTTGTAGTTTAGGACGGTCACCTCGCCGTCTCCGTAGGCTGTGACAAGGATGTCCTTGTCGCCGTCAGTATCGTAATCGTAAATTGCTGACTGGAATGGCTGGTTGCCCACTGCAGGTAAGGAGCCTGCATGGTTCTCCTCCCAGTCGCTGGTGGTGTCGTTCCACTCGAGGAGCGTGATGGTATCGTCCGCTTCGTTGGTGATGACCATGTCGGCGGCACCGTCGTTGGTGGCATCACCGATGGTAACAGATGTGGGGTTGGTACCCACGTTCACGGACTCTGGGGGAAGCCAATCCGAGCCTTCCCACTGGTAGATCGTGATATTATTTGTGAACCAGTTGACAGCGACTATGTCCATGTCGCCGTCATCATCGACATCTCCGACCGCAACATCGTACGGCTGAGCGCCACATTGTAAAGGAGTGTCCTGTTGCCATACTGCTATCGTAGGTATGGAAAAGGTCAAAAGGACCGTTGCAAAAAGTATTGGGATGAACCTCAGGAAGGTGTGGCTGGAAGCCATGTTATCACTCCTCTGGCCAGTGGTCACTGCATGACTTACTGGGGTGTTTGTGAATCAAACCTGATATATATGGTCTTTTCTATATAGGGAGCCTCGCACTGCGGTCAAAGGGGCCCCAGGGTACCTCATTACACCTCTGGCCCTTTACAAAACCGTTATATACAAGATGTCGTATAGGTGCGATTCCCCCCATAGGGGGCGCCCGTATCCAGTTCCGGCGGACCGTGAAGGAATCCTTGTGATCGGTCCCATTTCCATGGAACGGGAAATGCATGGAGGTTCAAGAAACCCGGTATTTCCGTGACCTCTTGAATCTGACACTTGACAAACAAGGTGAAACTTGGTGAGAGAAGGAACCAACTACTGTGCAAGGTAGTTAGTCACCATGTTCGAGGGATCGAACATGGGTAGAAATCTCAACGTAAGTTGAGAACGTTCCCAAGTAAGCTGGAACTTACAGTTCCAGCAAAGGTTTAAAATTAGTTTTTTAAACCTTTGCCCTACGGGATTACTTGGGAACGTTCTATACCATCCATAGCAAATTGTGTGCAGCCGACATAATATATTCCTATTAGGTTTAATTCTGGTTGATCCTGCCAGAGGTCACCGCTATTGGATTTCGATTAAGCCATGCGAGTCGAGAGGGTTCGGCCCTCGGCATACGGCTCAGTAACACGTGGATAATCTGCCCTAAGGTGGAGGATAATCTCGGGAAACTGAGGATAATACTCCATAGGTCTGGGATGCTGGAATGCTTCCAGGCTCAAAGCTCCGGCGCCTTAGGATGAGTCTGCGGCCTATCAGGTTGTAGTGAGTGTAAGGTACTTACTAGCCGACGACGGGTACGGGTCTTGAGAGAGATTGCCCGGAGATGGATTCTGAGACACGAATCCAGGCCCTACGGGGCGCAGCAGGCGCGAAAACTTCACACTGCGGGAAACCGCGATGAGGGAAATCCAAGTGACTATGCACTGCATAGCCTGTTTTCTTGTCTAAATAACAAGGAGAGTAAGGGCTGGGTAAGACTGGTGCCAGCCGCCGCGGTAATACCAGCAGCCCAAGTGGTGATCGCTATTATTGGGCCTAAAGCGTCCGTAGCCGGTTTGGTAAATCCTTGGGTAAATCGATGGACTTAATTCATCGACTTCTGAGGAGACTGCCAGACTTGGAACTGGGAGAGGTCGGAGGTACTCCAGGGGTAGGGGTGAAATCCTGTAATCCTTGGGGGACCACCAGTGGCGAAGGCGTCCGACTAGAACGGGTTCGACGGTAAGGGACGAAGCCGTGGGGCACAAACCGGATTAGATACCCGGGTAGTCCACGGTGTAAACGCTGCAGGCTTGGTGTTGGGGATCCTACGAGGGTGTCCAGTGCCGGAGAGAAGTTGTTAAGCCTGCCGCCTGGGGAGTACGATCGCAAGATTGAAACTTAAAGGAATTGGCGGGGGAGCACAGCAACGGGTGGAGCGTGCGGTTCAATTGGATTCAACGCCGGAAAACTCACCAGGAGCGACTGTTACATGAAGGTCAAGCTGATGACTTTACCTGATTTTCAGAGAGGTGGTGCATGGCCGCCGCCAGTTCGTACCGCAAGGCGTTCTGTTAAGTCAGATAACGAACGAGACCCCCATCCTTAATTGCCAGTCTGCCCTCCGGGGTAGAGGAACATTAAGGGGACCGCTGGCGCTAAGTCAGAGGAAGGTGGGGGCAACGGTAGGTCAGTATGCCCCGAATCTCCTGGGCTACACGCGCGCTACAAAGACCGGGACAAAGAGTTCCCACACCGAAAGGTGGAGGTAATCTCCAAACCCGGCCGTAGTTTGGATTGAGGGCTGTAACTCGCCCTCATGAAACTGGAATCCGTAGTAATCGTGGGTCAACATCCCACGGTGAATATGCCCCTGCTCCTTGCACACACCGCCCGTCAAACCATCTGAGTGGGGTGAAGATGAGGGTTCGTCCACCTGGCGTACTCGAATCTTTGTTCTGCAAGGAGGGTTAAGTCGTAACAAGGTATCCGTAGGGGAACCTGCGGATGGATCACCTCCTAATCGATTCAGGTGGGCCCATCGTGGCCCACCACCCTTCTCTTTCCAAGCACCAAAAGTTTGTCAAGTGTCTGAGAACCATTTTCATTTATTCGTTGTGCAGCGTAGCTGCTGTTCTGATCTTGGTTCAAATCCCGCTTCTTAGGTGGACCGGCCGTATCGGATATATCTCCAGTAACTTTCTTCCGTCAATTACAGAAGCTCCAGAAAGTTCTGGACGCTCCCACGCTCGACCGTCTATTAGCATCGAGAGCGGGGGCGCCTTGGAGAAAATGCTTGCAGACAATGAATCTTTTCTCCAAGGACCATGGTTCAAATCCCTCCCAACGTTGAAAGTATAGCTAGCTATGGACCGGGCGGGATGTTGAAAATGGCGCTTGCCAACTATGATTTTCAACATTAGCCCGGTTCATTTTTCCGATACAAGTGTTAACATAAGAAGGAAAAATGGACCGGGCGGGATTTGAACCCGCGGCCTCCACGTTGCAAGCGTGACGATCTTCCAGCTGATCTACCGGCCCATTGAGGAAACTGTCACGGACAGTTTCTGAAATGCGTAGCAGCATCCCAGTCGCTTGTTAGCGTTTGGATGCTGCGAGTGAAGAAGGTTGCAAAGCAACCTTCGCTGTTGGAACTCTTTGCGATTTAGCAAGATCTGCGACCTCGCCTTGACCCAGGCATAACACAAATGGATATAATGATTTCGATAGTATGAACAGAATAAAGGGTGACGGGGGAGGGATTCCCTCCCCCTTCTTTGAGATCCTCGGTATGGTATACGGATCGGCGAAAGGGGGTGCCCATCCTACGAAGCATTGATCTTTTCCCAAAATGCCTCATACCAGATCTATATGAAAATATTTAAACAAATATATATAAAATCTTTGGTTAGTTGCTACATTTTTAGGTTCATATTGGGCCAAGAACACATATTCATTGACCAGTGAGACTAGAATAAGAAGCGCATGATGTAAGGCTCGAGGAACAGTATAGAGACCCCACCAAAGGCCACAAGCGTTCCTACGATCGCCCTGGGACTGACCTTCTCTCTATCGATTATCATGACCAATGGGATCATGATGATCGGCGTCAGCGCCATTAGCGTTGCCCCGATACCGATATAAGTGTACATAGCAGCGATGAGCGAGAACCAGACTCCCAGGAACGGACCGAAGAACGCTCCACCCAGGGCCTGAAGGGTCGCCTTGTTGTCCTTGAACCCAAGGAACACCTTCTTCCCGTATCCTGCACCGAGAATGATTATCCAGACGACCACAAAGCCTCCGACCATTCGGACGAAAGTAGCAGACAGGGTGTGCATCTCGTTCCCTCCCAAGGTCATCCCCCACTTCGCAATGACGTAGCCTCCAGCCTGACCCAAAGCACCCAAGATGCCAATGCCTACACCCATGATGAGCTTCTTCTTGTCAGCCTTCTTTTGAGCGTCTGTCTCCTTGCCTTCCTTCTTCTTGGCCCTCTCCATTACTACCCAGGTCACACCGAACATGGTCAGGAAGATGCCGAAGACCGCGAACACTCCGATCCTCTCCCCCAAGACTGGGAAGGCGATGATCGCTGCAAAGATAGGCCAGGTTCCCATGACCAGGGAGCCGCGTCGTGCTCCGAGGATTACAAGACCCGAGAAGTAGAAGAAATCACCCAAGGCCAGTCCGATAACACCTGAGAGCAGGAGAATGAGCATCTGCAGCAGTGTTGCATCTGGCATCACGGTCTGGAACAAGATGAGATGAGCAATGAGCAGGAATGCTACGGCCATAGCGATGCGGATAGCGTTTAGGCTTATCGCTCCGATGCGCTGTCCAGCCTTTGCGAACAGCAGGGAGTTGATAGCCCACATCGACGCAGCAGCCACTGCGAAGAGGTTGCCCACTATCTCCGGAGGAACATCCATGGCCAGGTGGATGAATAGGCTCTGGGTATTTCAACACTTCCAAAGGTGAGAAAAAGGTTCCGGTAGTTGTTTCTTGTATTATGATAGAGCTAACGGTTTTATAGTGGCGACAGGAATTTATGGTCTGGACAGTGCGATAATGGCTGATGGTGTTCATCTTACCAAATGCAAGGATTATGATGTGAAGAAGCTCCGCAAGCAGATGAAGGAGCACCTTGACCTCTATCTGGACCTCAAGAAGCTTAAAGGAAAGAAGGTCCTGCTCAAGATCAATCTTCTGTCACCATCAGACCCAGGTCAGGCTGTCATCACACATCCGAAGTTCTTACAGGCCCTCATTGAGGAGCTCAACTCCAGAGGTGCCAAGTGCCTTATCGCTGATTCTCCCGGGGGTCCGTTCAATCCTGCTCGAATGGAGAAGGCTTATGCGCGCTGTGGCTACGACAAGGTGGCAAAGAAGACCGGTGCAAAACTTCTGACAGTTACTACCTCAAGCGAGGTCAAGTTCAAAAAGGGCAAGTTCGTCAAGTCGTTCCTTATCACGGACTACCTCAAGGAAGCAGACATCGTTATCGCTGTCCCGAAGCTCAAGACCCACATGTTCATGGGTCTGACCCTGTGCACCAAGATCATGTTCGGGGCCATCCCAGGGACCACCAAGGTTACCTACCATACTCGTTTTCCAGAGCCCATCAACTTCGCCAAGATGCTTTGCGATCTGACCGAGCTCACCCATCCGGACCTGTTCATCGTGGATGGCGTTGTTGGGATGGACAAGCAGGGTCCTGGCTCCAGTGGTAGACCTCGAAAGGTCGGCCTCATTGCCTCTGGTCGCAATTATGCTGAAGTGGATGTCGTCTGTGCCAGATCTGTTGGTCTGGACTTTGATGGCCTTCCCATCATGGAAGGTATCGAGGCCTATGGGAAACTGAAGCTGGACTCGAAGATACCGGTCACCGGTAACGGCAAAGGGTACAAGCTCAAACCACCCTACGTTCCGGCTCGCACGGACCATATGATGCGGAGGCTTCCTGGTTTCCTCAACAGGTTCCAGCGTGAGATCGCATCACCAAAGCCTGTGATCAACAGGAACAAGTGCATCGGGTGTGGCATCTGCAGGCAGAACTGTGCAGGCGATGCAATCAAGATCGTGAGCAAGAAGGCTCAGATAAACAAAAGCAAATGCATCAGATGCTACTGCTGCCACGAATTGTGTCCAGAGACGGCAGTTGACCTGAAGCGTGGGTTGATAAATCTATAGGGGCTCTCGGCGGGCGGTCGTTCAGAGAATCAAGAATGAAACCGCCAAATACATCGGACCAGGATCTTCTAAGACGGACTGCAGAATAAATTCGTCATGAAAAGGTCGGTTGATGGCAATTCTCCAGAAGAATCAAGAATAAAATCGCCATAAAAAAGAAAGGTTGACCGGACCTTGCTACCAAACAGTAGTAAACGGTCCGGTCAATTTTTTATTACCAGATGGCGATTTTATTCCTGATTCGCCATCATCTCATATCTCTTATACTTCAGCTTCTGGTCCTCTTCCAGCTCCTTGTGGAGCTTGGCCGCCTCGTCTGGGAACGAAAGCGTAAGGGTGTGATACCTGATCTCACCCATGAGGAAGTCCTGGAAGTCGCCCTCTGGAGGCTTGGAGTCGAGCACGAACGGGTTCTTGCCCTCTGCCTTGAGCAGTGGGTTGAAGCGATACATGAACCAGTATCCTGCGTCGACGGCCTTCTTCTCCTCATACTGGGTCTTGCCCAGTCCGCCGTCCTTGATACCGTGGTTGATACAAGGTGCGTAGGCGATGATGAGGGAAGGTCCGGGGTATGACTCGGCTTCCTTCACGGCCTTCATGAACTGTGCCTTGTTGGCACCCATGGCGACCGATGCGACATAGACGTAGCCATAGGACATGGCCATGAGGCCAAGGTCCTTCTTGGTCGTCTTCTTTCCAGATGCTGCGAACTTGGCAACAGAACCTATCGGTGTTGCCTTGGAGGACTGACCACCAGTGTTGGAGTAGACCTCTGTGTCCACAACGAGGACGTTGACATCCTGGCCCATGGCGAGGACGTGGTCCAGACCGCCGTAGCCGATGTCGTATGCCCAGCCGTCACCACCGAAGATCCAGTGGGAAGGCTTGGTGAACATGTCCTTCTCCCAGTACATCTTGTTCAGGAGCTCATCGGACGGCTCGGTCTCGAAGTGCTTCTGGATGGCGAGGGAGACAGGCTTGCACTCGTCGCCAAGGTCCTTGACCTCGAGCCACTTTGTGAAGAGCTCCTTGAGCTCTCCATCGACCTTGTTGGTCTCAAGTGCCTCTGTAACGAAGTTAGCAAGCTTGGTTCGCCTGGCGGATGTTGCCAGGAACATACCGAAGCCGTACTCTGCATTGTCCTCGAAGAGGGAGTTCGCCCATGCAGGTCCGTGTCCGTTCCTGTCTGTGCAGTAAGCAGTGGACGGTGCGTAGGCTCCCCAGATGGATGTGCAGCCAGTTGCGTTGGCGATGATCATCCTGTCGCCGTAGAGCTGGGTGATGGCCTTGACGTATGGGGTCTCACCACAGCCGGAGCATGCGCCAGAGAACTCAAGCAGAGGCTTGCGGAACTGTGATCCCTTGACGGAATACTTGTCCATGTTGCCATCCCTGAGAGGAAGTGCCTCGAGGTACTCCCACAGAGGTGCCTGGACATCCCTCTGGGTCTCCAGTGAGACCATCTTGAGGGCAGTGCCCTGGTCCTTCTTGCCTGGACAGATATCTGCGCAGTTCCCGCAGCCCATACAGTCCATGACGGATACCTGGATCTTGAAATCCATCTCGCCAAGGTCCTTACCGACAGCTGGAAGTGCCTCGTAGCCTGATGGTGCCGCTGCAGCCTCGTCCTTGGAGACAAGGAAAGGCCTGATGGAACCATGTGGGCAAACGAAGGCGCACTGGTTGCACTGGATACAGTTGTCCTTGATCCACTCTGGGACGTTGATGGAGATACCGCGCTTCTCATACCTGGAAGTGCCTGGTGGGAAGAAACCACTAGGACCAAAGGCAGAGACAGGGAGCTGGTCCCCACGGAGCATGGACATCTCGTCTACTACGTTCCTGATGAACTCTGGCCTGGAGGTATCGACCTCCTTGACAGTGTCTGGAGCGGTCCTCCAAGAATCTGGGTAGTCGATCTTGACAAGCTTCTCAAGTGCCATGTCCACGGCCTTGTTGTTCATGTCGACGACCTCCTGACCCTTCTTGGAGTATGACTTCTGGATGGACTTCTTAAGAAGCTCCAATGCCTGCTCCACAGGAAGGATGTTCGCCAGCTTGAAGAACACAGCCTGCATGACCATGTTGATCCTCTGTCCAAGACCGACGTCCTGGGCAAGTGCCACAGCGTCGATATTGTAGAACTCGAGGTTGTTCTCGGCTATCGCCCTCTTGAGCTGACCTGGGAAGATCTCTTCCATCTCCTCAAGGGTCCAGGGTGAGTTCAGCACGAAAGTGCCGTCCTTTCTGATACCCTCGAGCACAGCGTACTTCTCGACGTATGAGGAGTTGTGGACCGCGATGTAGTCCGAGGTATCCAGAAGATACCTGGCCTTGATCGGGTCGTCACCGAAACGAAGATGTGAGCGGGTTACACCGCCAGACTTCTTCGCATCATACTCGAAGTATCCCTGGACGTTCTTGTCGGTGTTGTCACCGATGATCTTGATAGCGTCCTTGTTGGCGCCAACAGTTCCATCACCACCAATGCCCCAGAACTTGGACCTGACAGTGGAGACGGGCTCCGTGTCGATCTTTTCTGAAAGCTCGAGGTTTGTGTGGGTGATATCATCGTTGATACCGATGGTGAAGTGGTTCCTTGGCTCTGGGAGCGCAAGGTTGTCGAAGATGGTCTTAGCCATGGTAGCCGTGAACTGCTTGGAGCTCAGGCCATACCTGCCACCGACGATCTTCCTGCTGTCACCGTTCTGCTGGAACACGGTGCAGACGTCCTCGAACAGAGGCTCGCCTACTGAGCCGGGTTCCTTGGTCCTATCGAGCACGGCGATGGTCTTGGCAGACTTTGGTATCGCGTCATAGAGCTGCTGGGCCGGGAACGGCCTGTAGAGCCTGACATTGACGACACCGACCTTCTCGCCCTTGGCGGTCAGGTGGTCGACGACCTCCTGGGTGGTCATGGCGCCTGCGCCCATTGCGATGATGACGCGCTCTGCGTCTGGTGCACCGAAGTAGTCCACGAGGTGGTACTGCCTTCCGGTGAGCTGGGCTATCTTGTCCATCTCTTCCTGGACGATGCCAGGGATCTTGTCGTAGTACTCGTTGGAGCGCTCCCTGACCTGGAAATATGTGTCAGGTCCCATCGCACCCATCCTGATGTGGGGGTGCTCTGGGTTCAATGCCCTTGACCTGAACTGCTTGACAGCGTCCTGGTCGATCAATGCGCCCATGTGGTCATACTCGATCTCGTCTATCTTCTGGATCTCGTGGGAGCTCCTGAAGCCCTCAAAGAAGTGAAGGAACGGAACGGACGCCCTGAGGCTTGCCAGGTGTGCCACTGTACCCAGGTCCATTATTTCCTGGATAGAGGAGGAGCAGATCTCACAGTAACCTGATGCCCTTGCGGCCATGACGTCGGAGTGATCTCCGAAGATGGAGAGGACCTCCATGGCGAGGGAGCGTGCTGCAATGTGGAAGACCGCAGGCATTAGCTCGCCTGAGATCTTGTACATGTTGGGCAGCATCAGCATAAGTCCCTGTGATGCCGTGAACGTCGTGGTGAATGCACCGGCGGCGAGTGAACCGTGGATAGCTCCAGCGGCTCCTGCCTCGGACTGCATCTCTACGACCTTCAAAACCTGTCCGAAGATGTTCTTCCTTCCATGGGCCGCCCATTCGTCCGCTATCTCGCCCATTGGCGAGGACGGAGTGATCGGATAGATCGCGGCCACGTCGCTGAACGCGTAGGCCACATGTGCGGCGGCTGTATTGCCATCCATAGATTTCATGTTCTTTTCTCTCATTATTTACACCTCGATACTTCTAAAAGGGTGGATAGCTGGGTTGGACTGCTGACTCCCCCCGGGTCCTATCGTGGAGCGACCGCCGGATTACAATATTAGCTATATATTGGTATTGCAAAGAAACTTAGAAATCCTGGTAGATGGACGAGGATTTGGATAACTCATCCGACAGAATTATGAACTGATCGGAAAGAACGGTCAGAAGTGGCCCACCCTATTTCCCTTTCTTCTCTGGATAGGGCACCGTCATTTTCTTCCGGGTAACCTTCCCAGGAAGCTTCTCCATCAGTTCCCGGATGATGCCTTCCTTCCTCTCTACCTCGATGGCAGCAAGGACTGACCTGTTCTTCTTCCATAGCCCGAAGATGGACTCGGCGATGAACTTCTCGCGCTCAAGCTCCACCACCATGTACCCACCGGTCTTGTTGATCTCCCGGTCCCATAGGACCACGAACTTCTGGGGGTCGTCCACCTTGAACTTCTTCCTCTTGAGCCTGCGCACTCGGTTGGAGTGGATGACCAGATCGACCGTGGAAACGTTATCGACCCAAACGTCTGCGAACTTGTCCTCGTCCATGTCCAGGGCCTTTAGCGGGATCTTCTGCTTCCTCGACATCCGCCATGCAGTGACCATGAACGGAGGGGGTACCTGGACCTCGCCATACTGCTTGAGGTTCTTGGCATAGATCTCATCTAGGTTGGAGACCACCATCTCCTGCACCTTGCCCTTGCAGCATGCACCGAGTCCGACCAGCTCCTCAGGACTTGTGGGAATGCCGATAACACTTGGCTTTGTCTTTTTGACCGCAAGGCGTACCCTGGAGCCTTCTGACAGTAGGCCATTGACACAGCCTAGGACGTATATCCTTCTCTCTTCACAGATGAGTATGTCCAAAAATAAGACCGCCTTAGTACCTGACCTTGCCCTTTGCTCCGCAATAGGAGCATTCAAGGACCACGGGCCCATCAGACTCTGGGATCTGAATGAACCGCTTGCATTTGGGACAGGGCATCGACCTTCCTTCAGGTCGTATCAGCTCTTTTCCGGTTGGAGGTGGATAAACCTTGGGCTCTGGAGGCTTCATTTCGGGAGCAGGTCGATGCCACTTGTCCTCCTCATCGAAGTTGACATCATCGATGTTGAGGTAACCTTCCTCCTTCTTGCCACCTTTCTTCTTCGATCCCTTCTTCCCTTTCTGCTTTCCCTCGAGGTCGACCTTCTTCTCCTTATCCCTGTCAATGACCGGTGCGTCCTCGAGCTCCAGGGTCTCGTCGGAAGGCTCGAACAAGGGCGACTGTTCCTTGACGGGTTTGCGTTTCCGGCCAGGGACATCTGCAAGCCCAGATTTTCTGAAGGTGAAACGGGAGTCCGTGTTCTGTGGTATGTTACCATCTCCCTGATGTGTTCTGAAGATAGGTTAACCTGCAAATAAAACTATGTGTTCGATGCTAAGATAATATACTCGAAGCAACATGGAAGTCATAACATGGCCAGATGTGAGCATTGCGACGCACCTCTTTCAGATAGCGACTGGCATCCGAAAAAGGATGGGAAGAAGGGAACTGACAAGGACAGTGTGGCCCAGAGGCGACCACATTGTGTAAAATGCGGAATGGTCCGCAACATCTCCTCGAACGCCGCCAAGGGTACTGGTTTCTACACCAACGTCCTGTCGGAGATCCGAGAAAGGGTGAACGTTCAGTCAAAGCGTACTGGTGGTGTGGTGGCGAAGTTCACAACGTCACAGATGCGGCTCATCGTCAAGGAGCTCGAAGAGGATGAGGAGTTCGAGGACAAGTACATCCACGATAAACTGGCACAGCAGGAGCGCTTCATTGAAGCTGTGAGAAAATATCGGCCTGATCTGCGGCCGGAGTTCATCAGAGAGTTCCTGTGATCATTCTTCCTTCTTGAGCCGGTTGTTGGAATACCGGGTGTAGGCCTCTTTGCATCGCAGGTTGATCATACAAACCTCCTGCGTCAAGTTCTTCATCACAGTGCATACCAGGAAGTAGTCGATGGGCATGTGTGGTATCGGCCTGGAATTAGCCAAAAGGATGCTCTTTCGATACTCGATCAGGTGTGTGCTCTGCGGCATGCAGGGGTTCTCCTTGATGCATCCAAGACAGGCCTGGACCTGCTTGGGTGGGCACTCATCGCACCTAGTTCCGACCTTGGAGAGCTTACCGAAGCGGCCTGCCAGTGGGTCGATGATGTGAAGGTGTGACTTGGCTCCCAGGAGGAAATAGATGACGTCCTGGTGGGGAGGTGAGATGAAGATCTGGTGTGCACCGCGGACCTTCTTCTCATACCTGGTTATCCAGTAGGGTATGAGATGGTTCTTTAGCTGGTAGTTCAGCTGATGGTAGCCAAGCCCCAGTTCCTCGGATAGGTCAATGATGGAGACGGGTTCTTCCATGGTCATGTACGACAGGGCGATGAGGATCTTCTGTCTGACCTTGTGGTCGATGACCTTCATGTAGTGTTCAGGCTCGATGGATTGGGACACAAGGACTGAACCGGTGGCACAGCCGCATTTGACATCCTCTTCCGAGATGCATCCACAACATCCTTCTGGGCCTATTTCTGATGAAGGTGAACCTGCTGGCTCCATGGGTATCGAGAGGAAGAGATGTTGAGTTCTATTTATACTTAAGGTGGCCTTCTGCAGCCGTGTTCAAGTATGAAAAACAGGGGTTTTGCGCCATTTGACTTAAATAATTGATTCTTTTCGTAAATGGTCCAGACAAAGTGGAAGAACGCATAGGGTTTTGTCACATCCTCGTTGAACGGCGAACGAGCAGGCCCGCGGGGGAGTGGCGGCTGAAAGGTTTTCATCGTCTTTGCAACTGTGATGAAAACCTTTCCATCCTGTCGCGATATCCCATCGAATGCAATTGATATCGCCCGGACTTCGATGTTAAACCAGCTAATTTGATTATCTTAACATCGAAGTGGCGCAGTGAGCCTTGGGTGG
>JANQNL010000108.1 GCA_028279585.1 Thermoplasmatota archaeon | reverse complement strand
TCGTGTCTGATGTTCGAAATGTAGAGGGCGAGTTCGATGTGGTCATCCAGAATCCCCCCTTCGGAGCCCAAAAGCGCGGTGCGGACAGGCCGTTCCTGTCCAAAGCTTCAGAGCTTGCACCGGTGGTATACTCCTTCCACATGACAGAGACCATGGACTTCGTGGAGGAGTTCGGCCAGAAGTGCGGGATGGATGTGGACCAGATCAGGGATGTGGACTTCCCCATCAAGGGCATGTTCAGGTTCCACGACAAGAGGATAAAAGAGGTCAAGGTGAGCGTTGTCCGGTTGGTTCGAAAATAAGCTGGGAAGCTTTATATCCCCACCAGAACTATCTCTATCCGAACAACACGAACCCTCCCTGGTATTATCATGGACCAAAAGTTCGTCCTGCCTGGAGATGAAGTTGCAATAGCCGAGATGTTCTCCCCCGGTGCAGGCACATACGAAGAGAACGGAGTCATCTATGCATCCAACACAGGACACGTTGTGTTCAACGAACGCGACCGTGTGGTATGGGTACAGCCAGTGACCTCTGTCCCACAGCTTCCAAGGCGAGGCGACAAGATCCTTGCCAGGGTTACGGACATCCGCTCGAACATGGTGCTTCTAGACATGCTACGCAAAGAAGGCTCCACAAGGCAGCTGGGATGCACAAAGCATGCCACCCTACACGTCTCGGAGATAACAAAGAAGTACACACGATCACCGACCCAGCTGTTCGGCGAGGACGACATCGTCAGATGCCAGGTCATCAAGCATAAGCCGGTAGTGTTCGTCACGACCTCGGCAGACGACCTCGGCATCATCCATTCCGATTGTGGTTACTGTGCCGTCCCCCTTGTGATGGGTGAGAAGGGATTGGAGTGTTCTGAGTGCGAGAGAAGCTTCAAAAGGTATCTGGCCAATGATTATGGTCGTGTACATATGCCTTTGTAATCCTCAACCTCCCCATGCTAACGAAACGTCTGGACTTAACAATGTTGATTAGCAAAATGGTATGCATCTGGACCTTATGTAGGACCTGCTGATAATATAGAGCTGAATTTAGAGAAAATTATATAACCAATCCTATGCTTCGCAAGCTCGTGGCCAATTGGTATTGATGGTCATTTTCCGCATGGTCAGACACACCATATCACTATGGAAACGTCACCTGCGGCCCTACGTTCGGACAACGTCCGGAGGTGTAACATATGTTGCTGGAAAAGGAACTCGAGGAGCTTCTCAAAAGCGAGATCGCGGTCATCATGAACGATGGGCAGGCCTACAGGGGCCGCCTCATCAAGTTCGATTCAGAGATTATCGTTCTGGACAATGTCTACGAGACGTCCAACGAAGAGATCGACTGGGTCGAGACCGAGCAGAAGACAAGCAAGGGACCATCCATCAAGGGATACATCCCATGGAGGAGGGTCACCCTGCCCAAGCTCATTGTCAGGACCCCCATGGTGCTCCGTATCTGGCCATGGAAGCCTGCTAAGAAGAAGGAGTGAACTCTAATTTCAGGAAGCTTCTAGCTTCCTTCATTTTCATAAGGTCAGCGTAGGCTATGTACAACGAACACCGCATGGTCCTTTTCGAAGCGAGAGATATCCAGCATCTTGACCTTTGAGAACTCTACGGCTAGTTCCCCTCGTACATCTGAAAAGATCTTGTCCGGGGAGCGACCAACATCAATGCTACGAGCTTTGAGCGCAAGCACGCCCATCCCATTTGCAGAAAGGAAGGCCTTGCAGTTCAGCACAAAGATCTCGACCTGCGTCCTCTGCGCTATGTCCTGGAACACCATGTCAGCCTTCCAGCTCACCATGTGCTGATACTTCTTGGGGACCTTCGCATCCCCTAACACCGGTATCAGGTTCACTCGCCGAGAGGCAAGCTGCATCAAGTGGCCAAAGGAATAAGGAGAGAACTCCACAGCAACCACCTGCCCTTTCTTCCCAACAGCATCACAGACGTGAGACACAGTGGTACCATCCGCAGCTCCTAAGTAAACAACCTTTCCCCCACGACCAAGAACCCTTGGGTCCAACCCAGTATGGAATGCACCGCAGAGCTTGGACCGTTTAGGGTTCCACCGACGGTACACCTCCTCCCCCTGCTTCACCAGCCTCTCCCCATACACCGCCCCACTATCAGATGCAGGAGCCAGAGTGTAGATGTCCTTCCCAGACCGGAAGACGTTCGAGTCCCCAACACGCTTCAGGTTCACTCGATCACCTCGGCCTTGAACACGAAGTAGGCTCCATACTCCTGGGCCTTGCAACCAAGCTGCTCCACCTCGCAAGCGATGGAATCAGCCTCCTCCTGGGTGACCTTCCTTTTCAACTTGGCAGGAACACCGACAAGCATGGAGTATGGCTCCACTTTGGTCCCGGCCCTAACAACAGCACCAGCACCTACCACCGAGCACTCCCCCACCGTGACCCCCTCTAAAATATTGGCTCGTATCCCTACCAAAGCACCCTTGCCGATAACACAGCCGTGAAGGATCGCTCCGTGTGAAATAAGCGCACCTTCCCCCACCTCCACCGGGTGACCTTTTGGAGCTTCGATGAAAGCTTTATCCAGAACTGCTGCCCCTTTCTTAACAACGACCTGCTCGGAATCAGCTCGGATGATGGCTCCAGGCCAAACCGATGCACCAGCCTCCACCACCACGTCACCGATGACTATCGCGTCGTTGTTGACATAGGCCCCTTCGGCCACTTGGGGAGACTTGTCACCGAAGCTTTTGAGCCCCATGGTCCAGGCATGCTAACCCACGGGTAAATACTTGTTGGACGCACACCCGTCCAGCACCTGAAAAATCGAAAGGTTTTTAAAACGATTCGAAAGGTGTATTAATAGTATTAATATTATACATATAGTAGGCCGGGTACACACCAGACGATGGTGTACGTATCGATGGATGGCATACACCACCAATAGTTCGGGGAGGGCACCCTATGTTCCCTCGCTTGGATGAGGAGGGTGGTGTCACTAGGATGGTTCCTCAAAGGGGGCTATGCATGAGCATTAGAACAACAAAGAGGGTTTTGTCACCAACCGTACCTCCACTGATGGCCATTGTCCTTCTGCTGCTTATATCGTGTTTTGCAGCTGTAGGTCAGACCACAGAGGAGACGACGGTCAATATTGAACGGATATCCGAAACGATCGAACTGACCGGAGACCTGTATGAGGCTCTGGAACGAGACGCAGGCATCGCCAGTTTGGAACTGGAGATCGAAGGCGTCAAGGCTGACGTTACATCCGAGGACCTATGGATAGGCCCTGCAGGTGTTATAACAGAGCACAGGACCGACGGTCTCATCGTCCAGAGCAGTATGGAAACGTACGGACCATCTGCCAAGCACACGGTCACGCTCACTAACACTGCAGACCATGGTTTGATGTACTTCGTTACCTTCAGGTTCATGGCCGAAGGTGTGGACGGTGCCATGGTAGGCTCCGAGTTCATGGATGCCCCGGTACAGCCACGAACCATCGGCTCCCCAGCTGCAGAGCATGGTTTCGATACGACCACGTTCACGCAGGTCACCTCCCAGGCCGTTGCACCCTCAAGCGGCCTTGTGGGAACAAGCGCACGGTTCACCTCGCGAGCAGGAAGTGCCACCTTTGACTGGTCAGACCTGACAAGCAACCAGATGGCAACCTATGAACCATTGACCACCGTCTCATCCATCGACGATACAATGACGATCGAAGTAACAGTAACAGTACCCCTCGGACCAGGCTGCTCGGCCATCCTCGACCCCCTCTACGACTTGGCCAATGAGTACAACGTCGCCATGTTCGGTGAGTATGACCTGTATGAGACAGGCTCCACCATGGCCAAGGGCGACCTGAACAACGACGGATACGAGGACATAGCGTTCTCTGCACCTGGAGCGGTTTCCCTGGACCTCAAGTCCGACGATGCAGGCATTGTCTACGTGGTCTTTGGAAAGGCCCAGTCCAGGTTCGAGCCGCACATGGACCTGGCAATGGATGCGGACATCCTCATCTACGGTGAGGATACCGAGGACTGGATAGGCATGTCCCTTGACATGGGTGACATCGACGACGACGGCAATGACGACCTTGTCATCGGTATCCCCTACAGCGACGGAAAGGATAACGTCGAGCGGGATGCTGGCGAGATAGTGGTCCTGTGGGGTGGCGGTGTGGAGGTCATGGGCTCGCACATCGATCTTGAGACCCAGGGTGATCTCTTCATCTATGGTAAGGACCCCAACGATTTCTTTGGTTCATCCATAGACATCGAGGACGTCGACGGGGATGGTATGGAGGATATCCTCTGTGGAGCACCTGGAGGTGATGGTCCCACAAATCTCCTTATGGGCTCTGGTGAGACCTACCTTATCTACGGCGATACCCGCGCCAACCTCGGAGCAGAAAAGGACATGTCCTCCTGGATGTCAGGCTACGATATGTTCTACGGCGTAGGTGCCGGTCATATGACCGGGGCCAATGTATTGCTTGGCCATCTGGACCAGGATACCAACGCTGACATCCTCATAGCATCACTTCTTTACGATTCCTTCCGTGGGGCCATATGGATGTTCCACGGCTCTGGCTCCATCCCTGCTTCGCAGGATGTGGACCTATGCGACACCATGATCCTGGGTAGGAACCAGGACGATTATGCAGCGCAGTCAATGGCCTGGGGTTACATTGATGATGACTCCTACGGAGACCTCATCATCGGCGCACCTTTTGCAGATGGCGTTGCAGATGCCGACCCGAAGTCTGGAGAGGTCTATATCCTCTGGGGTAGGACCCAGGCCGCTTGGCCGGACCCCGCTCCAGGTATAACCAATGCCATGGACCTGGGCACTGATGCTGATATGACGATGTACGGCAAGGACGCCAACGACAGGGTCGGAATGGCACTTGCCACAGGAGACATCGATAACGATGGGTATGATGAGACCATCATCGGCTCGCCTTACGTGGACGCAGCCTACAACACGCGTGATGACGCAGGTGAGGTCTACGTCGTAAGAGGCGACACCCGGGCCAACCTTGCAGCCACCCGCGATCTGTGGCCAGACGCGAACATCACTTTCTACGGTGCCGATGAAGGAGACGTTGCTGGCGCTGCCGTAGCGATAGCAGACATGGACGGCGATGGGCTCGCAGACATGATAATCGGCCATCCCGGAAGCGATGGGATGTACGAGGACATGGAGGATGCTGGCGGTGTGTCGGTCAGGTTCGGCGGCGGTGGAATGGACGTCGTGGTGTACGGTGTCCTTAACATCGAACGCTCCGGCTACGGTGTAGCTTCTGGTGATTTCGATAATGACGGTTACGACGACCTGGCAACTGCAGCTGTCGGGTCCAACGGCCTTTACGGCATCTACGGCAACGACAGGATCCTGATGAGTGCGGTCTATGACCTCCAGTCCGATGCGGAGTTCTCGAACGGAGCATCATCCACTGGAAAAACGTTCATGTACGGAAAGACCATGGCATCAGGGGATGTGAACAACGATGGTTATGACGACGTCGTTGTCGGTGCCCCATCCTGGAGCACGCAATTCTTCAGCATGGCTGGTGCCATCTACATCTACTATGGAGGTGTCCGTGGGTCCTTCGGTTCTTCCCCGTCCACGATCACGGGCCAGCCTGGTGCTATGCTGGGTTCGGGCCTTGCCATCGGGAATGTGGATAGCGATCCTGCAGAGGAGATAATCGTTGGTGCTTACAAGGAATCCTCCGAGGGCATAGTCTATGTCAAGAGCGGTGGTGGAGCGAACAAAGCGACCATCACCGGTCCAGCGGACAGATGGAATATAGGCACATCCATAGCAGTAGGGGACATCGACGATGATGGTTATGGCGATATCATCATTGGCGCGCCCTTTGCAAAGGTATCGGCCATTCCACGAGCAGGAGCGGCAATAGTCGTCAAGGGTCGCGCATCCTTTGCAGGCACCATCGATACAGCCACCGACGCTGATCTGACCTTGACCGGCACCAGTAAGATGCTGTATCTAGGATATTCGGTAGCATCCACGGACCTTGATGACGATGGTTACGACGATATTGTAGTGGCCTCGCCATATGGTGACGGTCCATGGAACATGCGTGACGACTGCGGTAACATCTATGTCAAGTATAGCTCGAATTCAGTACTGGATGGGTCCTCATCACAGTTGACCGATGGAAGCGCAGACCTGACCATATATGGGATGCGTGAGGGAGATGCTGCAGGATACACCATGACCACCGGAGACATCAACGATGACGGATACGGCGATCTGGTCATCGGTGCTCCGAACTCCGACGGAGAGGTCGGGGACGTGAAGGACTGCGGTGCAGTGTCAGTTCTACTTGGCGATACCCGGTCTGCTCTGGGTTCCCAGAAGGACCTTGCATCATCCATCTCATACTATGGTACGGACGAATACGATAACTTCGGTCACCGCGTGGACACAGGTCTTATCGACGAGGACGCCTACGCGGACATCGTGGTGGGTGCTCCTTACGGCGATGGTCCAAGGAACTCCAGGGGCTCGTGCGGCGACTCGTTCATCATATACGGTTCCGACTATACACCACCACTTCTGGATATCAACGGTCTAAGGCTTATCAATGGCGACTCCACGATATCCACACGGTCCTACGATGATAGGACATGCTTTGCGAACAGAACAGATTACATCTTCAGGGTGAACGTCACTGACATCGTGGGTCTTCAGGACTTCAACGAGGTCGCCATCCAGATAGACCCAACAGGCCTCAACATCACATACAAGTGGGAGAGGTCCACTGGAAACTTCTGGGAGGTCGCGGCCACAGATCCACTTGGATGCTGTGAGATAACCTCACTCCCATCGGACATGACCAACGATACCGTGGACACTTATACCCTGGACTTCAAGCTCAACTTCGGCTACAACTTCCCGAAGGAGCAGCTGCTTGCCATCAAGGTAAGTGCGGATACCACCGTGGGCGGTGATATCTTTGCGATCTTCTCTAACGTTTTCCGTGTGGAGAACGACCTAGACATAGTGGGCGGTCTTGACGTCTACGACGAGGACATGGTCCTCCTTGAAGATGGAGCATGGGTCCGCGGAGGCGAGGTCCTGACCTGGAAGAACCTTTCCGTGGTCTACGAGGACTCCACCGTGCATCCGATGTCCGGTGACTTCGCTGTGGGAGTGAAGGGACCAGATGGTATCTGGTACACCAACTCCACCTGTGACCCTTCAGAGATCTGCATCACTTCGATGGTCGAGATGAACACATCCACGGACGCCCTCTACGACGTGGACATCCTCAACATCGGCGGGTCCGGCCAGGACCTTTCCCTGGTCAACAAGACCTTGAAGATCGACACCGCAGGACCACCGGCACCGTTACTGTTCGTGTGCCATGCGGACTCCAAGTACGACGGCAACACCTGGATAGACAACGACCAGGAAGTGTTCCTGACCTGGACCTCCATCACAGATATCGGTGGTTCCGGTATCGAGGGATACTACGCCGCCTACAACGATTCAACTCCGGATGAGACCCTTCCGAACGGTGGTGCGATAACCATCGACGGCGAGGGCAGGTCGTTCTTCTATGTCCGTGCCAGGGACAAGGCAGGGAACTGGGGAGTGTCTGCAGAGGCCAACATCACCATCGACATGTCACCCGTGATGTTCGCCAACCCTTACCCATCACCTGACGGCTGGGCCAACAAGAGCCTCATCTCGGCCGGTATCGACATAATCGACCAGGGCGAAGGCGATGTGGACACGGACTCCATCCAGTACACGACCTCCCTCAACG
>JANQNL010000038.1 GCA_028279585.1 Thermoplasmatota archaeon | reverse complement strand
CAATCCTGAACCTTCTGTGGAGTACTTCTCCTCCGCGATAGTCCCTGCCCTGAACCATTACTTCCCTACCCTATGGGCCCCAGAGCTCATCCAGATGTGGGCTGGTTACTACGCCTACCACTGGCCTGACAAGAATCCTGTGGTGGAGACCATGTCCAACCTCACATGGGTGTCTGGCACATCGGGGTCAGGCATCATGAAGTCAGACGCTATCGGACGCATAGTTACCGCCAAGGTCACCGGGGAGCAGGCCGCCAAGCTTTCTGATGGGACCGTCATGGAGGTCTCCGAGCTCTCGCTTGTGGAGCGCGAGGTCGGAAAGGAACGATTCATCCTGTGAGGCCCTATGTCGAACCATCTTGCCGATCAGACCTCGCCCTATCTTCTACAGCACAAGGACAACCCAGTTGAGTGGTATCCATGGTGCGAGGAGGCCTTTGTAAAGGCTCTGAAAGAGGATAAGCCCATCTTCCTATCCGTCGGTTACTCCACCTGCCACTGGTGCCACGTCATGGCCCACGAGTCCTTCGAGGACACAGAGACCGCGGACATGCTCAATGACGCATTCGTCTGCATCAAGGTGGACAGGGAGGAGAGACCGGACATCGACAGTGTCTACATGTCCGCATGCCACCTGATCACAGGGAGTGGGGGCTGGCCTCTCACGGTCGTCATGACGCCTACAGGTAAGCCATTCTTCGCTGGGACATACATCCCGAAGAAGAACAGATACTCCCGGATAGGTCTGGAGGAGCTTGTCCCGAAGCTCAAGGACATCTGGGAAAATGACCGGACCCGAGCTGAAGGGACAGCTGCGCAGGTCACCCAGGCAGTGAACCAGGCTGCTGAGCGGAGGAGGGGGAAGGAACCCACGGTCCACACACTGGATCGAGGCTTCACACAGCTGCAGGACAGGTTCGACGAGGACTACGGAGGCTTCGGTGACAGACCGAAGTTCCCATCCCCGCACAATCTCATTTTCCTACTGGAGTACGGGGTGAGGAAGAAGGAGAAGGACGCCGTGGACATGGTACGGGCCACCTTGGAGGCCATGCGGGCCGGGGGCATCTACGACCATGTCGGAGGGGGATTCCACCGGTATTCGACCGACAGGTACTGGCAGCTTCCACACTTCGAGAAGATGCTCTACGACCAGGCTTTGCTGGTCATGGCCTACGCCAAAGCCTACGAGGTCCTGAAGGAGCCGTGGATGGCATACACGGTCAAGGAAACGCTGGAGTTCGTCGAGCGCGAGCTCATGTCAGACGACGGGACGTTCTACACTGCCCTGGACGCAGACAGTGATGGGGAGGAAGGTAAGTTCTACGTCTGGTCCATGAGCGAGCTGAAGAAGCTCGGGACAAAGGAGCTGTTCAAGCCATACCACATCAAGAAGGAAGGAAACTTCAACGACGAGGCCACCAGGAAACCTACCGGTGCCAACATCCTGTTCCAGAGGAGGCCGTTCAAGCAGCCGAACAAGAAGGTACAGGAAGTTCTGAACAAACTTCGGAAGGAACGGGAGAAGCGGGTCAGGCCAGGCCTGGACTCCAAGGTCCTAACCGACATGAACGGTCTGATGATCGCTGCTTTCGCCACAGCCGGTCGGATCCTCAACGAGAGTTCCTACATCGAACGCGCAGAGAAGGCTGCAGACCGCATCCTGCAGACCCGGTTTGGAGCTGAAGGAAAGCTCATGCATACAGACACCATCCCGGGATTTCTCGACGACCACGCCTTCCTGGCCTGGGGACTGAAGGAGCTTGACAAGACAACGGGCTCCCACGGCAAGGAGGTCAATAACCTTGTTCGGAGCCTCGAGGAGTTCGCCCATCCGATAGGAGGATACTACATGACCTCCTCGGACGAGCTCATCTCAAAGCCCATCGATTTCTACGACGGTGCCATCCCTTCAGGGAACGCCGTCATCGCCTACGTCATGGATGATCCCTGGCCGGTGGTAAAAGGTGCGGCGTGGGAGCTTGAGAAACTTCCCTCTGGCCATACGTTCATGCTCCTACCGCTTGGAGAGTTGCTCGGATGGGGAACGGACATAAAGACGCCTAAATAGAGGCGTCACCGAAAGGTATTCTTCGTCGGTACAGCTGTATCGAATACCTTTCGATCCTTCTGCGATATACCGTAGATTGATATCTATATCGCATGGACATTGATGTTAGGTTGTGCAATGCTACGACCTAAACATCAATGCAGCGTAGTTTTCTTATAGGTACACACAGCTCCAACGCTCATGCCAATAATCTGTGGAAAGTGCATGAAGGTGTTCCACGAGCATGGGGACTGTCCTCACTGTGGAGCCAAACGCTACAGAGTGGACTTTCGTAACAATGACAAGTTCCTCAAGAAGGCTGTCCAAAAGGTCCGCAGGCAAAGGAAGGAGGCGAACATCGAGGGCATGGTCGGTGACCTCAACCACATCGTCATCAATGTGGAGCCAGACTACCTGGAGCTTGCGGTCCAGGAGCTCATCGGTTACACGGGCCACGATCTTGTGGACTCGTTCAAGCACAAGGGGATCACAACTGCTGTCCTGACCTGCGAGAACTCAGCGGACATCCTTGTGACCGCAGGCAAGCAGGAGAACGCGTTCGCCAAGTTCAATCAGGCTCCGAAAGCTTCCAAGCTTCCGAACACAAGGTTAGAGACCTTCGTCTTCAAGACCAAGGGACTGGACAACTACCATTCCATCCAGAAGGAGCGCGGTGTCCACTTCCTCACAGACCTCATCGATGGCGGGGACCACAAGTTCGTCCAGACCATCCCATCGGATTTCACTGGCATTTCCATCGGGTACATCGAGGGCAACGGGTACAGACCACCAGAAGCGGAGGACATCACCCTGGACGTCCTCAAACCGGACAGACCATACCTGAGGAACATCAGTAGGCTTGACCACACCGCAAGCCGAGTGCAAGCCGCAGACCGGGACGCTGCGATGATAGAGTTCATGGAGCTTACAGACTACGACTTCAAGTTCGCTATCTACGTCAAAAGCATGAACTCCATCACCAACGTCACGAGACTTGCGGGTCCGGATTTCGCCATGGTATTCACCTCTGGCATCTCCCCTTATGTTGATGACAAGTCTACAGGCCCTACAGAGAAGTTCATCCACAACTACGGACCAAGAACACATCACATGGCGTTCGACACGGTCAACATCGAAGAGACCTTCGAAGGGCTCGAGAACGACGGCATGGAGTTCCTCCTTGGACTCATCGGTTCCCCAGAGGAAGGCCTGAAGCAGACGTTCTCCGAGGGTTCCCCCAACACAATGCTGGTCAACGAATACATCCACAGGTACGGGGACTTCGACGGCTTCTTCACAAGAAGCAACGTGACAGACCTAACTGCGAGCACTGACAAGCAATAGCACACAATGAATTCAGGCGTAAAGCGCTTATATAAGGAGTTCTCATATCTGGTTGTCGACATTTGTCGATGGGGAGAACGCCCTAAATGATCAATCGTCGGATCTACAGCATCTTCAAGAAGGGGTCTCGTACCTACTTCTACACGTCCATTTATTTTCCTAAGGACATAAAAGAAGATGTGTTCACGCTCTACAGTTTCTTCAGGGCAGCCGACGATTATGTAGATACAATTCCCCCCCTCAAGGAGACCTTCCACCAGTTCCGCAGAGACTACGAGAAGTCCTTGGACGGACACAAGGTGGACGACATCGTTATCGACTCCTTCACAGAGCTCATGGAGAGGAGGAAGATCAGGGCAAAGTGGGTGGATGCGTTCCTGGACACCATGGAAAGGGACATGCACCAGACCCACTACGAGACCCTGGACGAGGTCCTCGAGTACACCTACGGAGCAGCCGAGGTCATCGGACTGATGATGGCCAGGATCCTCAAGATCAAAAGGGAGATGTATCCCAAGGCACGAGCTTTGGGACGATCGATGCAGTACATCAACTTCCTCCGCGACATCGACGAGGACAACAAGCTCGGTCGCAGGTACCTCCCCATGGAGGAGCTTCGGGAGTATGGGTTGAAGAACCTCTCCTACGAGCATGTCTCCAAGCACCCGTTGGAGTTCAAGGACTTCATGCACACACAGCTCAACAGGTTCAAGGCATGGCAGAGGGAGGGGGAGAGCGGTGTGTTGACCTTACCCAAGCGCTATCAGACCCCGATCTTCTGTGCATCTGACATGTACAAGTGGACAGCGTTCAAGATAGCGTCTGATCCTTTCATCGTTTACAGAAAGAAGGTCAAGCCGTCAAAGGCCAGGATCATCACGAACCTGATGTCCAGGCGGATGGCCACGTACCAGTGATACGATGAGGATCGGCTACCCTTGCATCAACCAGTCTCTTGAGTGTAGAGTAGGCCGCACGTTCAGGCTTGCTTCCTACTCCGAGGAGAGGTTGATCGAGACCGTGTCGAGGAACCTGGATTGTCTTGAGGAGATTCTTGCTTACAACGTGGAACATGGGATGCTGTTCTTCAGGATAGCTTCCGACATCGTACCCTTCGCCTCGCATCCTGTGAACGAGTTCGACTGGCAGGAACACTTCCGGGAAAGGTTCGAGAAGGTCGGTTCGTACATCCGCAGCAACGGTTTCAGGATCTCAATGCACCCGGACCAGTTCAATGTCCTGAACTCACCAAAGCAGGATGTGGTGGAGAGGACCTTTGCAGAACTCATCTACCAGTGCGAGGTCCTGGACCTGATGAAGCTGGACAGCACAGCAAAATTACAGATCCACCTGGGGGGAGCTTACGGGGACAAGGGCAGCGGGATCAAGCGGTTCGCTAGACGATATGAACGTCTGGACGAGCGGTTGAAGCAGAGGCTTGTTGTGGAGAACGACGACAAAAGCTACACCGTGGAGGACTGTATGGAGCTCCACGAGATATGTGGTATCCCTGTGCTCTACGATCACTTCCACCACATCTGCAATGGTGGGGGAGAACCCACCGACCAGATGCTGCATCTCATCTCGGACACATGGGTCCAGGCGGACGGTGACCCCATGGTCGACTACAGCTCACAACTAGCTGGGGGGAAGAAGGGACAGCATACAGAGTCCATAGACCTGGATGATTTTTCAGCCTTCCTTCAGGCTACAGAAGGCATAGACTTCGACGTAATGCTTGAGATAAAGGATAAGCAAGCCTCGGCTTTGAAAGCCATTGAGGCTGCACGGTCAGACCCAAGGTTCAGCGGTTGATCGAGCCGAACTCCGGCACCACCTGTCCCTGCGAGTCGAGCTGTGCTAGGGTCGACTTGTTCTTGTACCACCACTGAAGCGGAGAGAGCTGGCTTGGTGGGTCCTGCGGAAGGTTCAGTTTCTGGACCTCGGACTTGAACTCGTAGACATATCTGTCGTAGAGGTTCAGGAACCTCTGCCGATACGCTTCGTGCGTGGTTGCCTTGTTGAAGTGGAACCTGATGCCCTTGTCCTGGGAAACAGTAAGCAGGAACATCACATCCTCTGGACCCTTGAGGGCTACAGAGAACGGCTTGGGTGGGAGGGCGACCTGGGAGGTCCCACGTTCCACCACCTTGAGCATCATCAGAAAGTCTGCAAAGAGATAGGAGTAGATGCCTTCGGAGTTCTCGTAGATGCTGTGGATCATTCCCATGGTTGGGGAGTTGTTGAACGAAGGCTCTGACTGACCGGACCACCACATGGCATAGGTACCATGTGCGACCTCACCGGTGTACTTCTTCATGGAAGAGGTCGTGAGCTTCTTGAGCGGGTTCTTGGCCATGATGCCCTCATACTTCTCGAGGTCCGATGGAGCGTAGTATACCGGTTGGGGGAAGCCATACCTCTGGAAGAGCTGCTTCACGCCAAGCCAGTGACCAGCTACGCCCTCGTCTGCCATGGAATAGACGAACACCATGGTCCTCTTTCCACCCTCGATCACCTCTATCGGGACATCGATCAGACCGTCATCGAACATGAAGGTCTTGAAAACTATCCCCACCTTGATGTTCTCTTTGGTACCGATGGTCCTTTCGAGCTCGGAGGCTACATGGAGATAGTTGAGCATGACCTCCTCGCCAGCTTCGGCCTCGACCCGTATGGGTGGCCATGACTCTGGAGCATTGGTTGCTAATGTCGTAGGTGCTGCTGCGGCCGGTGGTGGTGCTTTGTTAAAAAGGCCCATTGGAAAGTCTCCTTGGCATCTGAATCAAGTGTGGCTGTATTAAGGTTTGCTACGGCGTGAAGCGTTCTATTTATCCAAAACCTTCATCATCCAGATGCACATCCACCACCATGGTCGAAGAGGTCATCGAAGGTATCTTCAGGATACCTGTCCCCCTACCACGCAATCCTTTGAAAGCTACAAATTGCTACGTGATCAAGGGTGACTCCAACCTCATCATCGACACTGGTTTCGACCGGGACGACTGCTGGGAAGCCCTGCAGGCTGGCCTAGTTGAGTTAGAGCTGGACATGGAAAGGACCGACCTGTTCCTTACCCACCTCCATGCAGACCACGTGGGCCTGTCTCGCAGGTTGAACCGCGATGGAATGCTCGTCTTCTTCAACGAACCTGACGCTACCTGGTTCCGCAAGGATGAGATCTGGCCGAACATGATCAAGTTCCTGGAGCTCAATGGATTCCCGAAGGGAGAGCTCAGCCAGGTCCTCGACAAGCACCCGGGCTACAAGTACACCGGGGACAGACACCAGGACTTCACTTTCGTTTACGACGGTGACGAGATAGAGCTTGGCAAGTTCACTTTCAAGGTGGTTCACACCCCGGGTCACACAGCAGGCCATATGTGCTTGTACGACCAGGAAAGAAAGCTTCTCATCGCCGGGGACCACATCCTGGGGGACATCACCCCCAACATCTGGCTGTATTCTTTCGAGTCCGATCCTCTTGGTGATTACCTGTTCAGCTTGGAGAAGGTGGCTGGGTTGGAGCTTGATGTGATCCTACCAGGTCACCGTACCATCATCACAGAACCCCAGAAGAGGCTTAAGGAGCTCAAGGACTTCTACCTGGAAAGGATAGACGAGGTCTGGAGGATACTGAAGGAAGGACCACTGACCGGATACGAAGTTGCGTCTCGTATGAGGTGGGACATCCGCGCAGACAACTTCGATGCGTTCCCGACGATGCAGAAGTGGTTCGCCACCGGGGAGGCCTTGGCGAACATCAACTATCTTGCGGAGAGGGATGAGTTGGAGATAGAGGTGGGTGACGTGGTCAAGTTCCTGCCTGCGTAGTCTGGCCATAAGAGATTTATACCGATACTCTCCTGTATGCAATGGGTGAGAGATTGGATCCTTTCTGCTTAATAGTGGGGATCATCTGTCTAATAATAGCCTTGGTCCTGACAGGCCTAGCTATATTCAAGATAGGTATCCTCAAAGCGTTCAACTCGGGGGCTGTTATCCCCATAAACCAGGTAAAAGCGGGGCAGGTCAAGGTCAAGGGCACTGTGTCCACACTGACCACGACCATGAGCACATATTCGCACAAGCAGTGCTCGATCCTTAAGAACAGACCGAACATCAGCCGGGGTGCAGGGGGACTTGTAGGCTCCATGACCACAGACTACGAGTACAGGTCAAGGTTCATCGTCAAGGACTCCACGGGTGAGGTCCTCATTGATCCAGCCGATGCTGTGCTCGATATCCAGGAGGAGTGTTACGACCAGAAGAACGGGCTGTGGGTCTACAACAAGTGGCACGGCAACTTCAAGTCCCCAACGGTGACCAACCAGATGATGGAGACCGCTATCTCTGCCGGCGATGAGGTCATCGTCAAGGGCGAGGCGGTTCCATTCCAGGAGACAGTTGCTGGACAGCAGAACACCAACGTCGACCAGCTGATGGAGCAACAGTCGCTGCAGGCCTTTGCTGCCAATGGCAACTCCATGAAGATCATGAAGGGCAGCAAGCCGATGATCGTCTCCAAGCGAGGTAAGGGCATGGCCATGCTGAACATCGGTTTCGACATTATCCTGTTCGGGTTCTTCGCGATCCTCGGGTATCTTATGGCATTGCTCGGCTTCGTTGCAGGTCTACTGTGGTAGGACTGATATACTCCCGACCCCATGCTATGACAATGCGTGTCTCGATAGTAGCCGAAGGTGGCGGTATGCGTGCCGCTTACATCGAAGGCGCCCTCCGTGCCCTGAAGTTCGACCTTGGGATCAAGAGGGTCGATGTGGTCACGGGATCCTCCGGAAGTCTGGCCACGCTATCGTACTTCATCTCCGGTCAACTGGGGGAACTACCCAACATATGGACGGAGTATTGTACCAAACCAGAGTTCATCAGTGTAGGCAATGTCCTGAAGGGCAAGCCCTACCTGAACCTGGATTGGTTGATCGACGACGTGATGAAGAACGACGTACCGCTAGATGTGGATGCGGTGATGTCTTCCCCCACCACCATGATCGTTCCAGCAACGGACGCTCTTTCGGGGAAAGCGAAGTACTTCACGAACCGTCAGAAGCACGACTGGTTCGAGGTTCTCCGGGCTGGAAAGGCGTTCCCTGTCGGCTACAATCGGAACGTTAAGGTCGGCAGACGCATCTACACAGATGGGGGAATGGTGGACCCGCTGCCCGTGGACGTGGGGGAGATGGAAGGGACCGTGCGGATCTTCATCCTGACCAAGACCACGGAGTATGGGCAGGTGACCGGGACCGGGGCAAGGCTTGGGTATGGACTCGTTCGTCCAATGCTTAAGACCGGTACCTACAAGGCGCTACTGAAGAAGAACGAGACCTACCACAAACGGGTCACCCAGATCGAGAAGATGGCGAAGAAGGAGCACGTACTTGTCCGACCATCGGTGAAGATGAAGCGCCTAGACAACACGCAGGCGCTCGTGGACAAGAGCATGCAGATGGGAAGGAAGGATATGCTCGCCTCGAAGAAGGTTCGCAAGCTCATCAAGAAGATGAAGAGGGACGAGCGTGCAGAGTTCTTCTTCGAATAGTTGTGAACAATTTCCCTTCTAGTAATTCTAACAGCAATCTTTTAAACCTCTCTCTCGCTCCAAGGTTCGGGGGTAAATGTTTTGAACGAACTGTACAAACAGTTTCTAGACCCATTGTTGGACGAGGACAAGACCGCTTGTGTCAATATGGTCAAGGGCTGGCTCGATAGTGGCGAGGTGGACATTCCCACACTCTACGCCAAGGTCCTGACACCAGCCATGAACGGTATGGCCTGCGAGGACGCAGCAGACATCTGCATCTGGCGCGAGCATGTGAGAAGCTCCATTGTGAGGACCATCGTTGAGATGTGCTATCCGTATGTTATCGCCAATGCTGCCAAGCCGAAGAAGCAGAAGGTCCTGATAGCTTGTCCACCAGGTGAGCTCCACGAGCTCGGGCCCAGGATGGTCGCAGACCTCTACACACTGCTCGGGTTCGAGACCAGGTTCGCAGGCGCCAACACCCCCATAGGCGATATCCTGTCAGCTGTCAAGTATGAGAAGCCAAGGTTCGTGGTCCTGTCAGTGACCAACCACTACAACCTGATCAAGGCCAGGGACATGGTGGAGAAGCTACATGGTCTCAAGATGGACTTCGAGATAATCGTGGGAGGCCATGCATTCTCAAACGATCCGAAGATGGCTTCCAAGATCGGGGCGGACCATCACGCTGACACTTTCAAACAGATCAAGTTGCTCACAGGAGGTGGTAAGTGATGCTGTCACTTCGAATAGCATTACGGTTCCTTACCTCCAGCAAGGTCCAGACCATCGGCATCGCCCTCGGGATCGCTGTGGGCATCTCCGTCCAGGTCTTTGTGGGCACGCTCATCATCAGTCTCCAGCAATCCCTGGTTGAAGCGACCATCGGCAACGCACCGCACATTACAGTGCTTGCAGCTGACGATGGGTTGTATATCGATGATTGGCAACCGTACATTCAAACGATAGAGGGGGTAGGTGACGTGCGGGACGTATCGGTCTCGCTGTCAACCAACGTTCTGATGAACACCCCGGATGACCGGACGTTCCCGGGTCTTGTGCGTGGGTTCGAGATAGAGAACTCTGACGGAATATACGATATCAGTTCGCGTATCTACGAAGGCACAGCTCCGGATTCGAACGGAGAAGTGCTCGTAGGTTTGGAGAACCAAGAGGAGTATGGTCTATCCATCGGAGACACGCTCGAGGTAACTCTCGGTAACGGTTCCATCCAGGATGTGACCATCAGCGGGTTCTTCGACTTCGAGGTGGCCACCCTGAACGAGGGATGGGTCATTTCCAATCTCGGCACAGTGCAGAGCTTGCTTGATGAAGGAGACGTCGTCTCCGCCATCGAGATGCAGGTCGGCGATCCGTTCTCTGCAGACTCCACAGCTAAGAAGGTGGAGAAGGCTATCGCATCCGACAAGGTCGTTGTGTCCAACTGGAAGACCGAGAACGAGCAGCTCCTCGGTGCCTTGGCGGCCCAGGGTCAGTCAAGCTATATGATCCAGTTCTTCGTCATCATCGCGGTGTTCATCGCTATCGCATCCATCCTGGCGATCTCTGTCACACAGAAGTCGAAGCAGCTGGGAATCCTCAAGGCAATGGGCATTACCGATGTCCAGTCCTCGCTTATCTTCATGTTCCAGGGTCTGTTCCTTGGCGTTATCGGAGGTGCGCTGGGGGTCGGCCTCGGGTATGGTCTGTTCATGGGATTCATCGTGGGGGCAAGCTCCTCCATCAGTCCATTCGTCGACTGGGGATTCATCATCGGTTCCGGCGTCATGGCCGTGGCGGCTTCGACCATCGCATCCATGATACCGGCTGTGAAATCCCTCCGTCTCAATCCTATCGAGGTGATCCGCAATGGGTAATGTCCTCGAGCTCAAAGGGATAGAGAAGACCTACTTCGGAGCAGTGGACACCAAGGTCCTGCACGGCATAGACCTAGCGTTCGAGGAAGGTTCCTTCAACTCCATCATCGGTCAGTCCGGTTCCGGAAAGTCGACGCTCCTCAACATCATCGGGACGCTCGACAAACCGACCAAGGGCCTTGTCTTTGTGGACGGCCAGGACACATCCAAGATGGGCAAGATGAAGCTTGCCAAGCTCCGCAATCAGACCATCGGCTTCGTTTTCCAGTTCCACTACCTGCTACCGGAGTTCACGGCATTGGAGAACATCCTGATGCCCATCCAGATAAGCGGCAAGCGCGTGGACGGCAAGACCAAGGCAAAGGCCGAGGAGCTGTGCGAGCTTGTTGGGATCTCCGAGGTCCGCAACAACAACTCCACCAAGATGTCCGGTGGTCAGCAGCAGCGCTGCGCTATCGCCAGGGCCTTGATGAACCAACCAAAGATCATCCTTGCAGACGAGCCCACGGGCAACCTGGACTCGGACACCACGGCTCAGATCTACTCACTGTTCCGGGACGTCAATGCGAAGCTCAAGACGACGTTCATCATCGTCACCCACGATCGTAGGATCGCTGAAGAGGCGGACAGGATCGTGGAGATTAAGGATGGCAGGGTCTTCCTTGATATCAAGAGATAGGACATGAGCGTCTGGTGAGTGGGGGTGCGGCACGAGCCGGACGCTCATGTCGGGTGGGGAGGTACGGAGGGAGGGTTCCAACCCGTCTTCAACCTCGCCAACAACAAACCCTTTATACCGCCTTCGTATTGTGAACCTCCCGATGTCATATCGGACCCATGGGACCCGGCCAATACAGGACAGTCCCGTGTTATTTTGTCCAATTCTTGACACTATGGAGGCGAGGCCATGACAGCCCCCACAAAAGCATATCTTGAGCTAGAGGACGGAACGAAGCTCGAAGGCACGATCTTCGGTGCTGTGAAAGAGGCCGACGGAGAGGTAGTGTTCAACACTGGAATGGTAGGCTACGTAGAAAGCCTAACAGACCCCTCCTACAGAGGACAGATACTGACACTGACCTACCCTCTGGTAGGAAACTATGGTGTGCCAGGCTCGTTGGAAAGGTACGAGTCCGACAACATCCAGGTCAGAGGATTGGTCGTGGAGAACTACATCGACGACCACAGCCATTGGGAGTCGGAGATGAGTCTCCACCAGTGGTTGGAGAAGGAAGGGATCGTAGCCCTGACAGGCATCGATACCAGGCATCTAACCAAGATCCTAAGAGAGAAGGGAACCATGCTCGGAAGGATCATTCCCGAACTGAAGCCTGACTTCATGGTGGACGACCCGAACCTCTCGGACCTTGTCAATGAGGTGACCGCACCTGAAAAGATCGAGCATCCTGCATTAGGAGAACCCAACGGAAAGCACGTTCTCGTCGTTGACTGCGGGACCAAGAGAAGCATCGTCACCAACCTCAGAAAGCGTGGCTTCAAGGTCACTGTCGTCCCATACGACCACGACTTCACCACCATCGACTACGACGGTATCATGCTCTCCAATGGCCCAGGCGACCCTGCGATGAACAAGGTCACCATCGCCAATGTCGCAAAGGCTCTACAACAGGACAAACCGATAGCGGGTATCTGCCTTGGCTGCCAGATCATGGCCCTGGCCGCAGACGGAACCACTTTCAAATTACCATACGGGCACAGGTCACAGAACCAGCCATGCAAGGTGAAGGACTCGCATGAGTGCAAGATCACAAGCCAGAACCATGGATTCGCAGTGGATGCGGACTCACTTCCAGAGGGTTGGGAGGTATGGTTGACCAACCTCAACGACGGAACTGTAGAAGGTATCAAGCATACCTCCAAACCGTTCTTTGCTGTGCAATTCCACCCGGAGGCAACTCCAGGACCTACCGATTCAAATGACTTCTTCGACCAGTTCACAAAGGAGGTGATCGGATGAAGATCCTAGTGCTCGGAAGCGGAGGACTGAAGATCGGTCAGGCCGGAGAGTTCGACTACTCTGGTTCACAGGCCCTGAAAGCTTTGAAGGAGGAGGGTGTCGAGACCGTCCTCATCAACCCGAACATCGCCACGGTACAGACGTCTGAGGGAATGTCCGATAAGCTCTACCTGATGCCTGTGGACGCCCACACCGTGGAGAAGGTCATCGAGAAGGAGCGGCCGGACGGCATCATGCTCGGCTTTGGAGGCCAGACCGCCCTGAACGTTGGTGTGGAGCTCCATGACTCTGGTGTCCTTGAAAAGTACAACGTCAAGGTCCTGGGAACTCCAGTGGACGTCATCAAGAACACCGAGGACAGAGAGCTGTTCATCGACAGGCTCAACGAGATAAACGTCAAGACCGCGCGCTCCAAGGCTGCAAAGACCATGCTCGATGCAAAGGATGCAGCAATGGAGATCGGCTTCCCGGTGATGGTCCGCGTGGCCTTCGCTCTGGGTGGTCTTGGTTCAGGTGTGGCCCGTGACATGGAGGAGCTGGAGAAGATCGTGCAGAAGGCTCTGGCCCAGGCCCCGCAGGTCCTTGTTGAGGAGTACCTCAAGGGATGGAAGGAGGTGGAGTACGAGGTGGTCCGGGACTGCCACGGCAACTGCATCACCGTCTGTAACATGGAGAACCTGGACCCCATGGGCATCCACACAGGTGAGTCTATCGTCGTTGCACCATCACAGACATTGACAGATAACGATTATCACATGCTGCGAGAGGTCGCCATCAGGACCGTCAAGCATCTGGGCATCATCGGGGAGTGCAACATACAGTACGCCCTGGACCCGAAGACCGACGACTACAGGGTCATCGAGGTGAACGCTCGGCTGTCCAGGTCCTCGGCCTTGGCATCCAAAGCCACTGGGTATCCTTTGGCTGCTGTCGCTGCTCACCTAGCTTTGGGCAAGTCGCTCTACGAGCTCCCGAACGCTGTGACCCAGAAGACCGTAGCGTTCTTCGAGCCTGCCCTGGACTACGTGGTCGTGAAGGTCCCTCGCTGGGACCTGGAACGCTTCCGCGGTGTCACAACCAAGATCGGCTCGCAGATGATGTCAGTTGGCGAGGTCATGGCCATCGGCCGTGGATTTGAAGAAGCTCTTCAGAAGGCCCTGCGAATGATCGGCACGGGCATGCACGGCCTTGTCCTGAACCGGTTGGAGTTCGACGACCTGGACGAGGAGGTCTCGGTGCCGACGCACAGACGCGTCTTCGCGGTCTCCGAGGCAATGGCCAAGGGCATGACCGTGGAGCAGGTCCATGAGATGACGGACATCGACAGGTGGTTCCTCTACAGGATCAAGAACGTAGTGGACATCATGAAGACGCTCGAGACCGATGAGCTCACCAGGGAGCTCATGCTCGATGCCAAGCGTGCAGGGTTCTCGGACTTCCAGATAGGCAAGGCCACTGGCAAGGACATGGCAGAAGTTCGCGCCACAAGGAAGTCCATGGGTGTCACCCCCATCATCAAGCAGATCGACACCCTGGCTGCCGAGTATCCTGCGGCTACGAACTACCTCTACATGACCTACAATGGAACGTACTCGGATGTCGAGCCTCGGGCCGGGGCCGTGATGGTCCTGGGCTCCGGAAGCTACAGGATCGGTTCGTCGGTGGAGTTCGACTGGTGCGGTGTCAACGCCATCCTGGCAGCCCGCAATGTAGGCTACCGGACCATCATGGTCAACTGCAATCCAGAGACCGTGTCTACAGACTACGATATCTGCGACCGGCTCTACTTCGAGGAACTGACCTACGAGAGGGTTATGGACATCTACGAGTACGAGCTGCCCGAGGGCGTCATCGTCTCCATGGGCGGCCAGGTTGCGAACAATCTCGCTCCAAGGCTGCATGGTTCCGAGGTCAAGATCCTGGGGACCTCCCCCACAGACATCGACAGGGCCGAGGACAGGAACAAGTTCTCCTCGCTCCTGGACACCCTTGGCATCGACCAGCCCGAGTGGATAGAGGCCAACAGCATCGACGAGGTCTCGGAGTTCGCGGCTCGTGTCGGGTACCCAGTGATGATACGACCATCTTACGTCCTGTCCGGTGCGGCCATGGCAGTGGTCTACGACCCATCATCCATGGAGTCTTATCTTACCCGGGCCACTGAAGTGGACCCATCCAACCCTGTGGTCGTCTCCAAGTT
>JANQNL010000035.1 GCA_028279585.1 Thermoplasmatota archaeon | reverse complement strand
CGCTCGAGGCAGAGGGCGAGCCTGTTGAGAACTACAGCTGGTACATGGACCTGCGCAAGTATGGCTCCGTCCCCCACTCCGGTTATGGTGTGGGTGTGGAGAGGTTGCTGTGCTGGATCTGCAAGCTCGACAACATCAAAGACGCCATCGCGTTCCCGAGGACGCCGAACAGGTATAGCCCGTGAGGCCACAAAATGTCCGATATCCATCCAAAGACCATCGTTCTAGGCATAGGGAACCCTATCCTGGGAGACGATGGCGTGGGCATCCATTGTATCCGAGAACTGCAGAAGCGGTTCGAGAACCGACCTGGTTATGATTGGATCACGTTCGACGAGGGAGCCCTGGGTGGGTTCGAGCTCATGGACATGGTCGTTGGTTATGAACGGCTGGTCCTGGTGGATGCCATCCAGACCGAGGGGGGAGTGCCAGGGGAGATCTACGAGATGGAGTTCGATGAGCTGTGCACTACGCTGCATGCTTCGAACCCGCATAATGTGGACCTGACGACCGCGCTGAAGGTGGGGGAGAGGTACTGCGAGGATGGGATTCCGCAGGATGTGTTCATCTTCGCCATGGAGGTGATCTCGGTGCTGGAGTTTAAGGAAGAGTTCACCGAGCCTGTGGAGAAGGCGTTCCCGGGGTTGGTTGATAAGGTCGAGGGATTTCTGGTGGAGTTGGGGGATAAGGATCGGGCTGAGTAAGCATGCTCCGAAGCCTGTATATATCGGCACTTATTATGCAGAGCGATGAGGCTCAAGGAACTTATATTGTTGACTGAACGAAATTTATCACCCGGTGGAGGAGGGGGTCCCACAGAAGAGAGTGAGATCGAGAAACTTGTCCAGGAACAAGTTGAGTTCATCGAGAAACTTGATGACGATGCATTGATAATCCTTGCTCTTTGGTGGGAATTCAAGGGAAGCGTAAATGGGGGTGATGAGTGGGTCCGAGATTTCCCCTACCTCTGTAAGAAGCTTGACATCGAACCAGAGCTTGAATTCTTCCAATATTACGAACTCATGGAAAAGATCGGCATTTTCCATTCAACAGGGGGATCTGAGGATATATCGAAGTATGCAAAGATCTCCGTTCCAAGAGCACTTGAGAACGAGAGGATTAAGAAGATCTTCGATCGTGTCAGCAATGATGATGACATTTGGGATGGAAAGGACTTTTCAGATTGGGATCCTCGAAAGAGGGACAAAGGTGATGAGCAGCTTATCAGAAAGCAGATGGGTTACATCGAGGATCTAAAGACTGATGGCCTTCTTTTTCTTTCCTTCTGGTATGAATACCGATGGAGCTGCAATGGTGGGGATGAGTGGAAGAGGGATTATGAACACTTGTGTGAGCTGAAGAAAATCAAAGAACCAACTGATTTTGAGGATTTCTTCAGCCAGGTCACAGGCGATTATGGCATCGTGGAGATGGATGGGGGGTCGCAGTGGTTATCCGACCCTGGAATCGCCGCTATCGAGCGTTCGCTCGATAATTGGAGGTTGAGAGAGCTGCTGTTCTATGTCCATAACTTCGAGGACAAGTGGGATGGAGAGCATCACAGTCAGATGCACTTACGAGAAAGAGATGAGAATAAGGACTGAGATATCTCCAGAAACTTTCTTTCGTCGAAACTAACGTATCAGAAAGTTCTGGACACAGCTACGGCTTATCGTTGATATCTCTAGCGCCGTGCGTGGGAGGAATAAAATTCATGCAAGTGCTGAGTGAGTAATTTTATTCCTCCACCCACCACTCCCAACCCTTCTTCTCTTTGACAGGCTTCCCCTTGATAAAGCCCTGTCGCTTCATCCAAATAAGCTTCCGAAGAGAAGAATCAGGACAAGACGTCTGGATCTCATCCTTGTGTTCCTGAATGTACGCATCGAACTCGTTGGTGGTCATAGGACCGTTCTCCCTCAATATCTTGAGGATCAGATCCTTGTCCTTCATCTCGTTCTCGTCCATCAGACCATCTCCTTCAGAGCGTCTGCGATGGTCTTGACCTCTTCCTCGGTGTTGAAGAAGTGGAAGGATGCACGGACATTGCCGCCGTACTTATCGTGAACTCCCATCTTGCGCATCAGTGGGATGCAGCAGTGGGTGCCAGAGCGGGTCAGGATGTTGTGCTCCTCCTCAAGGAGAAGAGCAACGTCCATGCTGTTCCATCCCTCGACGTTAAAGGTGACCACGCCACCTCGATGCTCGTCCGCCCGTGGGCCGTAGACCTCGAGGCCTTCGACACCGTCGAGTTGCTCGACCAGGAGGTTCGAGAGCATCTTCTCGCGTTCCTCGATGCGCTCCAGGCCTATCTGCTTGGCAGAGTAGACAGCTGCACGACCGAGGCCGATGTCGATAGCGATGGATGGAGTGCCTGCTGCAAACCTCTTGGAGATGGAGTCCGTGCGAAGCTTGTAATTTGAATACGTGACGTCCATCATGGTACCGCCACCGAGAAGGAGTGGGTCGGTCTTGCTCATGACCTCCTCCTTGATGAACAGGCCGCCAGAACCCTGTGGGCCCAGGCATCCCTTATGGCCGGAGAAGCCGTAGAAGTCTGCATTGATGTCCCTGACGTCCACCGGCATATGGCCGGGACCCTGGGATCCGTCGACGTAGACGAGGAGGTCGGGATTGACCTCTTTCATGACCTTGATGATGTCCTTGACAGGATGGATGGTGCCAAGGGCGTTGGAGACATGCTGGAAGGCTGCAAAGCGGACGTTCTTGTCCATCTTTTCCGCGAATGCCTCGGGGGTGAGGAGGCCGATCTCGGAGGATTCCACTGCCTCGACCTTGGCGCTTACCCTGTGGGCAAGCCTGATCCATGGCATGATGTTGGAGTGATGCTCCATGTCGGAGATGAGGATCCTATCGCCTGGCTTCCAATCAACCAGGGGGTCGCCTGCACCGAAGTTTCCATTGGCATCCATGTCGAGAATCGGTTCTTGGAGTGAGTGAGCGACGATACCGGAGCACTCTGTCAGGTTTCTTGTGAATATCATCTCATCGGTCTTGCACTTCATCAGAAGATGTGCCACATCCTCACGTGCCTGGTCCCACTCCTCTGACGCCCGGGCCGCAATGGCATAGGCTCCCCTCTCTACGTTAGAACAGTAATCCACAAAGTATCCCTTGATGGCATCGACTACAGGTATCGGCACAGGTGTGGTCGCGCCGTTGTCTGCATAGATGTACTTTGATGTCAAAGGGATGTCCTTGCGGACATCCTCTACGGTCAATGGCCCCGGGAATTTATTGGCTTCCAATGGATTCCCCCAAACCCTACGAACGTCTCCATATTAAAAACAGTATCGGTCGTTTGTAGGGTATTTTTTCGCTATGAAAAAGAACAGTTTTTTCCGTTATTCAGCGCTTTGATTTCGACTTCTTTGAGCGAGAGGCTTTCTTGCCCTTCTTTTTCGGAGGTCCCTCTTCGACTTCCTCATCCTCCATCTCACCACCGTCTACTTCGACGTCGGTATCCTCGATCTCCTCTTCTTCAAGGTCCTCATCCTCTTCGTCGAACTCATCCTCGTCGAAATCGTCATCGTCATAGTCGTCCTCGTTATCATCGATGAAGCCATCCTCTGCCTCTTGAGGATAACCATCCGAAAGATCTGAAGAATCGTAAGATTCGATTAGATCCACCTCATCCTCATCCATGTCCATGTCTGGACATGCTGCAATGACACAGTCGTCGAGGATGTCCACGATACCACGGACATGGTCCATCTCCCCATCCCAGTCCTCGATGATATCAGCATAATCCTCCTCGATCCTGTCCACAAGCTCTGTAGCAAGCTCGTTGAGCTTGCTCATTGAACCGCTCTTGTAGACAAGCGCCAGAGAGAACTTGTGGCTCTTTCTTATCATGATGTTGTGGGAGCCGAACTCTATCTTCTCAAGCTCCGATGAGTCGTCATCAGAGGCAAAGCTGTCCTTGACGAAGCTTTCGATGGCCTTGATCATACCAGAGACCAGATCCTTGTCCATGGCGGACTCGTCGCCGAACGCCTTGTGGCACATGAGGTTCCCGCTGTGGTGGATGACATAGACCTCGTCGATGACCAGGTCCTCATCCTCCTCCTCGACCCCGCGCTTTTTGATGATGAAGTAGATGGCTACTCCGGCGATTATTAGGATGACTATGATGAGGACGACCACTAGCGCGATGAGCATAAGGGACGTGTCCTCCTCTCCTTCTACGGTCACAGTGGCCCTACCCTCGACCCCGTCCATCTGGGCCGACACATAACCTTCAGCGTTCGAGTCCTGGGCCGTGAACGCACCAGTGTTGGTTATGTCCCCAACGTTCGTGGACCATACTGGGTCTGTGATCACCTCGTTCCCATACTGGTCATAGGCTCGGGCTGTGAATTGTGTCTCTGAACCGACCTGGACCTTGATATCCGATGGTTCTACGACCACATTGCTGACAGCGCCAGGTCTGATGGTGATAAAGGTCGATATCTGATAACCAGCGTACGAAGCTGTGACCTCTGCCGCTCCTGCAAGCGTACCAGCGGAGAAGGTACCATTGCCATCAATGGTCCCAAGGTCTGTGAACCATGTGGCAGGAACCTGGAACTGGTTGTCATACTGGTCTCTACCATAGGCTGTGAGGAACAGGGTCCCATCGACTGGAACGAACGTACCTGTTGTAACGATCTCCAGTTCCAACATCGAAGCGGGTACGACGGTTATTATACCGGTCTGCGAAGCCAGGGAGGAGTTGGCCCAGACAACATAGGTTCCTGCTGTGGTCGGCATCTCCAGGCTTGGCATCTGAACGCCTGTTGCAACCTGCTGGCCGTCGAACTCCCAGTCGCAGTCCAGCATCACAGTGTTCCCGTAGACGTCGTTTCCGTGCAACCAGAAGGTAACATTGGACCCTGCAATAGGCTGGGTTGGTGTCCAGTTCAGTTCGAAGTCCACAAGGTCCGTGTGGGTCACTATCACATCAGATGAAACGCTCAGCGCCCCAAATGAAGCAGTGACCGACGCAAGGCCCATTGTTAGTGGTGCTGTGAAGATACCGTCGCTATCGATCGAACCGTTATCAACAGTCCAAACCAAGATGGCATTGATCTGATTGCCGAACTCATCGACCAGTGTTGCATCGAAGTCATGGTTATCTCCAGCTTTGATGGTCAACGATGTTGGATCGATGGTCAACTCGTACGGGGTCGCATTAACGACCTCGATGGTGTAGAGCAAGGTGAACGTCATGTAGGTTGCATTGAAGACCCCTATACCAGTGGTGTTCATTGCTGTGAACGTTGTAAGATTGCCAATGGTCTGTGAGAAGGTTCCCATGGTGCAGTTCCAGGTGGGTGAGACCTGTACGTCGTTTCCGAACTCATCGTATCCTTTGGCCTCGATATCGTATTCCTGTCCAGCCACGAACCTGTCCGGCGCTGGCACCACTTCCATGGAGTCGAGGTCGCCCGCCACCACATCGATGAGGACCCATGATGTAAGGTCTCCGACCGTAGCTGTGATGTTCAACGGTCCCACGGTCTTGGGGGTGATGATCTCTGCACCTGAATCGTTGGACCCGACAAATGTGGCTGGAGTAGTGTTCCACTCCACACAGGATAGAGGTATCTCCATCCCACCCACCTCTCCGGTGACAGTGAGGATGACCGTCGAGTTCGGCCCGATGGTCGTCTGATCGGCAATGACCGTGAGCTTGTCCAGAAGCGATACGATGTTAGCAACGATGACCTGGTCCTGGTCAGTTCCCACTGCGATCTCGTTGTAACCACCTACGCGTAGGTCTCCAGAACCAATGCCTTGATCACCGTCCAGGATCAGGGACGGAGCGTATGGTCCAGGACCTGTCAGTGCGTCCTCGAAGAACACTTCTGTTGTGGACCCAGATGTGATGGCAAGGTCCATTGAGGTCTCTTTCGAGATGTTGTGGACCATGGCTATTTCTTCTATCGTTGCCGAGTCTGCTTGGATGGTTCGCAGGTCCTCACGGTAGACCACAAAGATGTCCAGATCGTTCAGGATAGAGCATTTGGTCAGGTTATGGTCCATAGCTACCTTGAATCCGAGGGTTCCATCTGTGGCCACGGAGGGACCGATGTCCTGCCACATTCCCCAATCCAAGGGATACCATGTGGACCCACTGTCCAGTGTGTATTCGAATCCATTGCCCCAGATGGAGGTCCATCCTTCGTTGGACGCCATGATCTTCACAGGCTCTCCTTCCAGCTGAAGACCGGCCCCCTCGATGGTCTTTTCAGAGCCATCGAACCGCTCGGTCCAAATGGAAAGGTCGTCGACCCAGATGTTCGAAGTACCATCTACGATGGACTGTAATCGTATGTTGTCAATGAACTCCACGTCACCTGCGAACCTGCAATTATCATAAACGAGCGTATCGTTGATGAACAACTGGAATAGATCCGTCTGTGTATCCCAGTGTGCTTCGAAGGTGTACCACGTGTTCGGCGCATACGAAACGAAGTAGTGGTCGGTGATATCCCACCAGCCGATGAACGGATGGAAGTATCCGTCGAAGTAGAACTCACCTCCTTCGTAGTCATCCTCGTTCATGAGGATGTTGAAGCACCAATCGTCGGTGGAGTCCACCTTGGCCGTGAACTTGAGGATGCCCTGTTTGGATGGAGGGATGTCGTAACGCAGGTCTGCGTCCATGTTCGTTGCAATATCTGCTATCAACAGACACTGGGAGCCAGAGAACGCGGTCTCAGTGGTGAGGTCGACGGTCACACCAGGCCCAGAGGTGATGCTCCATTCAGAGGCGAGGTCACCATATGATGCGTGCTCGAAGTCTGTAGAGTAGAACAGGTCCTTAGTGGTAGGTCCGGGTCGTGCAGACCCACCTGTTGTGAAGTTGATGTTGGTTCCGGAAAGGGTTGCGAACTCAGAAGCATTGTCGAACGAAAATTCCTCCATGCCCCATCTGTCCCACTGGACGATGTCCGTGGTATCCCCACCATAAAGGACGTGGGTCTGGTCACCCTGGACATATGTCTCGATGGTGGAACCGATCTTACCAAGGGTTCCTCCACCATCAAGCGTGATGAAAGGTTGTGGTGTCGCTCCCTCGAGGGTGAGCACACGTATGTCCTCTATGAACCACGTGCCGTTCACAGCGTGGTCCGAGGTGACGGAGAACCTGAGCTTGATCGACTGGCCAGTGTAGTTGGTGATGTCAAGGTCGTATCCCGTATACGATGTATTCTCCTCATTGTCGAAACGCTTGACGATCTCCCAGTCTGTAAATGGAACTGGAGCTATCTGGACAGTTAGGTTATCATAAAGTGCAGCTTCCGTCCTGAACACATGATGGAAGATGATATGTGCTGTAGAAACACCTGTGAGGTCAAGGGGGTCCTTGGTGGTCATCGTATCGTTATCGTATCCCTCGTAGTTGTTCACGACATGGTTCCCATCAGGTGCCTGGAAGGGATCGGTCTCGATGGTCCATCCAGTTAAGCCAGTTGTCGTCAGGTCCCAGTTCGAGAGGTCTGTGAGATCATCGTTGAGATGGTATGTGACCTGCTTCTCTGCGACCATGATGTCGTCCACACGCCAGATTCCGTAATCATTGTCGTCCGAGGTCGTATGCCATCGCAGTTTGATCTGTCTCCCAGCATATGGTGAGAGGTCTACGGCAGCACGCATCCAAGGAGACAGTGTTTGGTTCGTATCAGAGTAACAGCGAAGCATGCCCCATGACTCTGTACCCCACTCGGCTACCTCAACCTCGAGATGATCGAGCCAGTCCCCCTTCGGATCGGTCTGGAACCTGTGCCAGAATGTCAACCATGGGTTCGTTGCGGTCCTTAGGTCAATAGGGGCGTTGTTGAATATATGGTCCCTTTCGGCGTAAGTGTAGTAATTGGATAGGCAGTACTGGCCGGAAACTGAATCGAGGTTCTCAGTGGCCCATACGCCCCCGATGTCCTGGTCGATGTCCCACTGTCCAAGACCTGTCTCGAAGTTCTCGTAGAAGTAGACCGTCGGGTCCGGTCCGTTGAAGCCTCTCCATACCTCGATGGTGCCATTGGGTGCTTTATCACCACCTATGGCAAGGTCTGACAGATCGTCGTCATTGACGTCTCCGAAGTCTGCCAGGGAGGTCACTGTGAAGCTTGTAGAGATGATGCTTCCCCAGATGTCTGTGATAATGGTCTCGGAGGGGTCAGCCGCCCCAGGAGTATTGCTGGTCGTAGAGGTCCAGGTTTGGTTATCGTTCGGGTTCCCGTAGGTCATGCTCCTGACCAAAGACCCACCATTGCCGTTGTCACCTGTGGTCCCCCAGTCAGGGGAATAGATGATGTAGTCCACATAATCGAAGTGCTCATCGTACATCACGATGGAACCGCCCGGATTCTGTAGGTTGAAGGATGCATCCAGCGGCCCATACTCAACAGCTCCTGGCATTGCAGAGAAAGAAAATACCTGACGGCCGAACGGTTGGACCAGTGTGTTATGAGGTACCTCGAACCAAGCCCCACCTGCGGTCTCGAAGGACCAGCCGGTCATGTTCAGGACCACTGGGGAGGGATTGTAGACCTCGAACCACTCGTCGTTGGGCTCGTTGCCTGGTGGGTCGTACATGATCTCAGTGATCATCGCTCTGCGTCCATTGAACACGACCACACCTGATGATGGATCATTGTAGGATAGAGCCAGATCATCAGCGGAACAGCCACAGAACCCAAGTGCGGCCTGGTCTGCGTCACCGATGTCGAGCATTGTTGAGATCCCATTGAGAACCACATCAGGTGTCGATGCATCCGTAAAGGTCTGACCTGCCAGGAAGATCGATATAATGGACGGGCTTGCTGGGGAGTGAACGCCAAGGTCGTTGAACCCATCGCCGTTCAGATCTCCAGCATCAAAGACCGAGGTGCCAAAAGCGCCTGTGCCACTAAGAACGATGTCCGATTCAGTGTGATCGAGGGGGGTGCAGGAAACCTCGTCCGTGCCATTGAAGATGTAGACCTTGGAGGTGGCTGGTGCACCGACGATGAGCTCCTGCATATCGTCTCCATCAAGGTCGAGCATCAGGACGTCGCTGCCGAACTCGGAGCTGGCAGGTCCATCTATAGTTGACCCCTGGTCTGCTGTTATTATCGGTAGGACTCCCGCTGTCATCATTGATAGAACTGCGAGCACCAACACAAATCCCCTGAATGATACCATGCACCTGCCTCCGATAAGGATGAGCGGCCCCCGAGCTCCGCCCATTTGAAGTACAGCTAGTAATATCGAAGTACTTCTAATAATGTTCCCCTTTAAGCGATGAATTTATTATACATCAGCTCTTGCTCGGAGCAATGCCCACCATTACCATGAGCGGCCCCCCAGGTACTGGAAAGTCCACGTTGTGCAGACTTCTGGAGCAGAGCCTGGGAATGCAGTACGTCTACGTTGGCCAACTCTACAGGAACCTTGCTGCAAAGCATGGAATGGGCCTTGTAGAGTTCGGCAAGTACTGCGAGACCCATCCTGAAGTGGACAAGCAGCTGGATGATTCCCAGCTCGAGGTCCTCAAGGCCGGTGATGTCATACTCGAAGGTCGGATAACAGCCTGGCTGGCTGTGAAGAACGACGCCGAGGCCTTCAAGGTGTTCATCACGGCTGAAGAGCGGGAGAGGGCCAGACGGGTCGCGCAGAGGGATGGTGGAGATATCGATGAGCAGTTGGCGGTGAACAGGGAGAGGGAGCGGTCAGAGGCCAAGAGATACTCCGAATACTACGACATCGATATCCTGGACCTTTCCATCTACGACATCATCGTCGATTCTACCAATAATTCACCCGAAGAGCTTCGGGACATGGTCGTCACAGCACTTTATGGAGGTGTGAACAAATGAGCTCTGGCCAGCACTTACCAGCCCACAAGAAGCGGACCATGATCGTTAAGCAGGAAAGCGCTTCCGACCCATCCTTGGGAAAGGCTCCAGAAGAGAGGACCGTGGAAGAGCTCATCGAGTACGGCATCGTGAACCTCGATAAGCCTACTGGTCCTACGTCCCACCAGATCTCGGCCTGGGTCAAGGACATCTTCGGGGTGGAGAAGACCGGACATGCAGGTACCTTAGACCCTAATGTATCTGGTGTCTTGCCTGTGACCCTTGGAAAGGCCACACGGGCCCAGAAGGTCATGCTGGAAGGGGGAAAGGAGTACGTTGGGCTTGCCCAGTACAAGCGACCTCTGAACAAGAAGGAGGTCAAGGAGATCTTTGAAGAGTTCACTGGCAAGGTCCTTCAGTTCCCACCTCGCCAGGCCGCTGTGGCTCGTAAGCTCAGGACCAGAGAGATCTACTACAATGAGGTCCTGGAGGTCAAGAAGAACACCGTTCTGTTCAAGACCGGCTGCGAGTCTGGCACCTACATCCGAGTGCTAGCTACCGATATTGGTCGAGTGCTTGGAAACCCTGGAAAGCTCGTGGAGCTTCGCAGGACCATATCATCAATGTTCAACGAGGAAGATTCCGTGACACTTCACGACCTCAAGGACGCTTACGTCGCATACACCGAGGACGGTGATGACACAGAGATACGTCAGTTCGTCCAACCGGTGGAGCGTATCTTCGACCATGTTGGAAGGGTCTACATCCGGGACTCCGCGGTGGACGCGGTCTGTCACGGTGCTGATCTTGCATTGCCAGGAGTGGCTAACCTCACTTCTGGTATCGAGCGCGGCAATGTTGTTGGTGTCATGAGCCTCAAAGGCGAGATCGTCGGCTGGGGCAAGGCATTGCTTACCACGGACGAGATAACCAATGGCAAGGAAGGGATCGCTGTTAACGTGTCCACAGTCATGATGGATGCTGGCACCTACCCAAAGATGTGGAAGACCAGCACCAGAGCCTTCGAGGGAGGGTGAAAGATGAACAATATCGCTATTTATTTCGTGGGGACGGCAGGTTCTGGAAAGAGCACGCTTTGTGCAGCGTTCAATCAGTGGTGCAGGTCGCAGGGGTTCAGTACCCTGCCAGTTAACCTCGACCCTGGAGCCGTGTTCCTCCCCTACGAGCCTGAGCTCGATATCAGGCAGTGGATCAACCTCGGTGAGGTCATGGAGCAGTACCAGCTTGGACCGAACGGCGCACAGATCGTGGGAGCGGACCTGCTTTCTGCGAACCTCCCGAAGGTCTCTGCAGTATTGGATGCTGTGGATGTGGATTACATTCTTCTCGATACTCCTGGACAGTTGGAGCTTTTCAGCTTCAGGAAGTCTTCTCGGGTGCTGGTGGATAGTCTTGCGCCTGGTCGTAGTGCTCTCGTTTACATCTTCGATGTCTTCAACACGAACGACACGCAGGGTCTCATCACACAGATGATGCTTTCAGCTACCGTTCAGTTCCGTTTCTCACTTCCAGCTGTGAACGTCCTGTCCAAGGTTGACCTCATGGAACAGGAAGAGGTGACCAAGGTCCTTACCTGGGCCACGAACCCAGACCTGCTCTACGATGATTCTGTTCTGGAGATGGAGCAGGATCCGAACGCTTCGATAATGCTTTCCATCGAGGTGTTCAAGGTGCTGCATGACCAGGGAGTGTTCACAAGGCTTGCTCCTGTTTCTGCGCCGAACAATACAGGGATGGAGGAGATCTACCAGATGGTGCAGAACATCTACATGGGGGGGGATGACCTGGAAGGTAACAGAGATGTCGATGGGGAAGGGGAAGGTTAGCTCGCAAAGTTTTAATCACTGGTTCGAGAATACTCTCCCTGATGATGGGGAAAGTGAAGAGGGTCACTTGTAACAGAAAGGACGCTATCTTCAAAGCCAAGAGGCTACAGAACCAGAACATCTGGATGAGCATAACCATGATCGTCCTTATGGGAGGGTTCGGCATATTAGCTGCAGGAGCTGGCCTTTTCATGGTGCTTATGGGCCTGTTCATGGGTTCCACAGCGGGGGGTAGTTCCGGGATCATGCTCCTGTTCGTGGGTATCCTGATGCTGATACCCGGGATCCTCATGCCTTATATGATGTTCGCCAGAACACCAGTTATGATCTTTCGAAAGGGCTTTTTCGTTGGCTTTATGAACCCGAACCACATGCTCAATCAAACTGTCCCTGTAATTCCATGGTCACAGGTCAAGAAGGTCATGGTTACCAAGAATCCGATGATACAGACTAGTTATGGTACACTCTCAATTCAGACAAAGGATGACAAGTCACATGTGATCGCTCAAACACCAGATGCCCTTGAGGCGATGAACCTCCTTTACAAGATCATACCTAACAAGTGCGAGGACACATTGAAAGAGTACCTCATCGACTGTCCAGAGTTCACTTACCATCCAGATGCGACCGGTACATTTTCCAGAAGCTACAGCCAGGGCCAATGGCGCTTCCTATTGATATTCCTCATCCTTGCACCGATGTCCCTTATGGGTTTGATGTTCTTACCTATGGGTGTAGCTGGTATGATAACCGCTCTTGTGACAGGTGCGATCTTCTTTGGTATCGCATTCGGTATGTTACCGATCTTCATCTGGAGATACAAGAAGACAGTGTTATGGGGAGCGAAGATCGAGGATGATGGGTCCATCAAGGTGAAGAAGAACATCTTCTCGAGGTTGTTCCTTCGGCAACTGGAGGTCATACCACCGGACGCTATCATTGGTGTGAAGCGAACCTTGACCCATCTCGGTATGACCGATAGGGCCATGGTCAAACTTGCAGATGGCAAGGAGTACGATACTGAGTTCGATATCTTCAAAGACGCTGTAGAAAAGGCGCACTATTCAAGGAACTGCGATATCGCAAGGAACGGCCAAGGGCATCCTTCGGACGATTTCAAGCTTGTGAGAATATCAAGGGTCAAATTGATCATTTGGCAACTTTGCACCATCGGTCCTTACCTGATCTTGGTCTTTCTGGGGGGACTTCTCCTTCCATCATCAGGGGCTTACATGCTCATTGTCATGGTGGTTGTGATAGTACTATTCACATTAGTCGTCACAATAGGATTGCCGATCTTTTTGATCTTCACACTCGTCTATTCTGCTCGCGTACAACGACTATCGATGACCAATGTGTCCATTCAACCTGGAAAGGTCATGATAACCGATGCTCAGGCTAATGATGAGGTCCTTGATATCAAAGATATCACAGAGGTCGTCGAGGTTCGTGGTAGGTTCATAAACTATGCCAAGATCGAGACCGAGGACGACACTTACGAGATACCCATCCATAGATACTCTGCGGTCAAGGCGCACTTCGACAACAAAGGGATCATGAAAGAGGATAGTGAAGAGGACGCCCTCTTCGGTCCAGGTGGGAACCTGTCTGTCAGAGCATTCAGTGAGGAGGAGTACATCTCTTCGGGAACCCATTCGAAATCTGGAGCTAAAAAGATCAAGATATCATCAAAGATCCCAAGTGCTGATGGGAAGGGGAAAAAGAAGAAAGCCCCTCCTCGACCCAAAGGTAAAGGTAAGTTGTGGTTCGAAGAGGATGAAGAGACCGTTAAGAAGAGGAAAATTGTCCAGCTGAAGATGGCTGGTATCTTCGGAGGAGTTGGGTTCGGCTTTGGTCTATTGCCTCTGATCATGATCCCGTTCATGAATGATATCTCATGTACTGTCTGGATAGTAATATGGGCAGGGCTCTGCCTTCTGATATTTGGTCTTATCACCGCTATTTTCCTGTGGACAGCTTGGCGGGCCCAACCGAACAAGTTCTATGAGACAGGGGTCGAAGCAATAACCCCATTCTCATCCAAGTGGTTCTTCTACCCATATGGCAGGTACCAAATGGTCACCGAGGGAAAGACGAAGCTCCAGGGTGAGTACTACACGCTCATGCCAAAGATGCAAGGAGCTCGCATGATCACCCTGTCCAAGACCATCCCGAATGTGGATAGGTATACGGAGATGATCAAAAAAAGGGTCAATCGACCTGAGTATGAGACCATGCCTGAAGAGGGCCTGAATGATCTACGAAAGTCGAACAGAGGGGTCGAGCCGTTGGTGTTCCTTGTAGTAAATTCCATCATAGCTGCTGTGTGCTTTGCGACGGTCATCGTGCTAGGCATCATCGGTCTTGGAGATTATAGTGGAGGGGATGCGCTTATGTTCTCCATCATCTCTCCGATGATGTCAGGCATAGTCGTGTTCCTGGTCCTTTCTATGTTCTTCTATGCCATAATAAAAAGGGGTAGACAGCGAAAGGGCAGCACCAAGTGGTATCGAGCATTGACCATCAGCACTATCATCATCTTGATCGTCTCGGTCCTGTTCGCCTTCGGTGGTTCAATATTTGGTATCATGAACATGGACCCGGAGTATGAGGCGCACCATCGAGATGTGAATGATATACGGGACCTTTATTCTGGTAACTACATCGGCGAGAACCTTTACTGGAACGGAACGATCGACGTCAGGGAAGAATTGGTTATAGTGAACTCTACCTTGAAAATCGGTCAGGGGAACGGAAAATGTGGCATATGGGTCCACCCGGAAGGTTCCTTGACGCTCATTAATGTCGATGTGATTCCTGTCAACTCATTTGGTTCGCCTGCGAGTTCATCATCGGACCTGGCCGTAGAGGTGCACGGGAACCTGTACCTTGAAGATTGTTCATTTGTAAAACTTCGACCAGGGTTCAAGATGAACGCTGACGGAGGCCTTGAGATATATTCTGATGACAGTAAAGAGGTCAAGATCATCCGATGTACAATTGGAAGTTGTTATCAGAACGGACTGTTGATATCTGGGTCCCATGCAGAGATCAGTGACTGTTATTTCATAGACATTGACGACGATGCTATTGAGGTCCAGTGGAGCAACGTTACGATCGATGGATGTACGTTCGAGAGCGTCAATTATGGCATAGTTGCATTCAACTCGAACATCAATGTGAACGATTCTGGGTTCTTCAATACCACCTACGGAGTGAACGTAGATATGTCGAACCTATCTGTGACCAATTGCACCTTTAGGAACATCTGGAACACAGGGATCACATACGAAGAAGGCACGTTCTACCAGAAAGGGAACGCTTTCATAGCATGCGAAGATGATATCGATCAAGGGTCGAACCGTTTGATGATGAAGCTGTGTTACTTCGGTTCACCCCCGTCATGTCTGGCTATCAGTGTTGTCGGGATGGGAGCTGCTATGGGGACCATGTGGTTCATGGACAAGCGACCTTGGAACAAGAAAAAGAAGAAGAAATAGCTCGCTTACCGTCACCACCGGAAGAGGTACCTGCTGCTGAGAGACGCGGTCACGCTTCGGCACATCGGAAACAGTGAAGAGAGGTCGATATTCAGAACTATCCAGCTAGTGAGAGCCATCGTTCTGAATATCGATCTTTCAACGGTAGTTTCCGATGTGCTCTCCGCGTGCCCGCGTCTACATGTAGCCGCTGCTTATATAGTCCCAACTCAGCATTTTTTTCCTATGGCAGGGGTTCATAGGACGGTGCGCCGTCGGGGCGAGGCCCTGTTCGAGACCTCCGGTGTGGAGGTCGAGATGAAATGGTTCTACGCCCTGATGATAGTCTTGCTGGTAGTGATGGGGGCTGCGGCCCTCATCGTTGCCACACAATATCTCCCAGGAGCTATCAACGACGGAGACCGGTCCTTCCTCTCCTTTCTGGTGTTCACCTACATCGTTGGCATCTTCTTCGTCGGCTACGGACTTTCGATGGGATACTATCTTATAGCCAGGGTTAACCTCATCGTCTATCCAGATGGCTTCTATCAAGGCGTCCTTACCCCTGACCATCTCTTTTCCAGAACGGTCCCTATCTGGTCGTGGGACCAGGTAAAGAACGTGACAATGCAGCGGACCGTCTACAACATCACATCCTACTCCAGACTGATGATCGTCAGAAAGGACGGGGTGACCAACAAGGTCCCGCCTAACCCGGACATCCTGGAGTCCATGAAGTGGCTTGCCAGGATGGTCCCAGACAGATGCGACAACACGATCAGGGAGTTCCTCATCGACTCGGATGATTTCCGATATCACCCGGACCCGACCGGGATGTTCTCCAGGCACAAGCAGCAGCACTGGCTGATCATAATCGTGATCATTGGGTTCGGAAGTATTGCGTTCTCTATCCTGACGGCTTTGCCTGTCTTCATCTCGCTCTACTTGACCATCTGGACCTCGAGCTCGATGTTCGGTTCGCTCGTTATCGCAGGGCTCTGCCTTCTGGTCACAGGCTTCATGATCCCGATCCTACGCAGATGGCACCAGAAGCGAGTGATGTATGGAGCTGAAGTTACAGCTGATGGAACGCTTCGGTTGAAGAAGAGCCTGTTCGACAAGCTGTTCATGGACACTCGGTCTGAAGTCCCAATAACACAGATCGTTGGGCTGAAGCGAAAGATCTATCCGCTCTCTTTCTCCGAGTATTCCGTCGTCAAGATGAACGACGGCCAGACATACGAAACAGAGATAGACCTTTTCAAGTGGGCAGCGACCCATGGCAACTTCTCCCGCAGTGGTGACAAGGTCATGAACCGCAGGGTCAGGAAAGCGAACAAGCAGAAGGTCACCAGGTTCTCAAGGGACAAGCTTGCTATCTGGTGCGGAGCCCTCCTGGTCCTGTTCACAATATTCTTCACGGTCTTTCTCATCTATGCTGTGACCGCACCACTTATGGGTATGGGCCTCTTCTACACGATCCAGAGCGTTGTTTTCCTGTTGCTGTTCGTGTCTGGGCCTGTTCTGATCGTTTACACTCTCTACTACATCCAGAAGTCCAGAAGGCTCAACTACAGCACCGTCGTCCTTGAGCCGGGTGGTATGGTCATCACAGACCATGAGGGAAGTCGAGTGAGCCTGAAAAGCTCGGACATCCTCCATGTCGAGATGGTCCAGGGAAGAATCCTTAAGCACACATTGGTCCGGACTCTCAAGGGCAACTTCGAGCTACACATGGAGTGCTATGACATCCTGAAGTATCACCATGAGAACGGTGGGAAACTACCTGCTCCAGGCATCAGGTCCTCCTCTGACAAGTACAAGATGGCCGGTATGCTCTCGTTCCTCAACGATGCGAGGAAGCAGGAGGAGGTCGGGGGTCATGGTGCGTCCGGAGCCAGAAGGATCCGCATCTCTGGAACGCTCATGGACAGTATCAGGACCAAGGATGCTTCTGCTCCTCGAAAGAACGTCAAGGGGAAGGGGAAACTACTCCTCGAAGAGGACCTAGCAAGCCACAAGCTGCGAAGGAAGGGACTTGTTACCACTGGGATCAACTGGATCCTGGTCGCCATGATGGTCGGCCTGCCTGCCCTACTTGTCATCCCCCTCACTGGAGACCACTTCACCCACTCCATGGCGATATTCTGGGCTGCGACCACTGTGGTTGGGATCGGAGCCTATGGGCTTTGGCATATCATGCTCGGGACCGAGGTGGGGCGGTTGAAGTTCTACGAGTCCGGACTCATGGTAAAGTGGCCTCTTGTCAAGGAGCCAGTGTTCATGCCATACGGAAGGTTTGCAACAGTTACCGAGGGGAAGAAAGGTAAGATGGGTAACTTCTACGAGCTCATGCCGAACGACCCAACAGTGGTCAAGGTGCGTGTCCTCAAGTCCATGAAGGGCTCCGATAGGATGATATCCATGGTTAGGAGAAGGGTCGGCGACCCTGATCTCCTGGATGCTCCAGATGAAGGGTTCTCGGACATGCGGGAGTGGAGGATGGCCATGGAGGCCTGGGTGTTCCCGTTGATCATTCTGACCCTTGCGCCATTGCTGTTCATGCTTACTGTTTATATGTTCGATACTAGGACCATCATGGAGTCGATGCTCAAACCCATCGGGATAGTGTTCGGTGGGATCTTTGCGGGTTACGCTTCGGTGGGGATCCTCGCTCTTGCCCTAGTGATAATGGATGTCAGGTCCAGCGTGGGAGGGAAGAGCCGACTGCTGCCTGTGGGGCTTGTCTCATCGAACATTGTCCTGGTTGCCGCTGCTGCACTGGCTGGCTCGTTCTGCGCAGGATATACACCGACACTGGAGGGTGTGACCTGGTTCGCTTTGGTCCCGTTCATTGCTGGCTCCATCATGATCGTTGCTCAAGGTTCTCTGCTTGCTTGGGTGCTCTTGGAACGGTGGAAAAGGAAGGGGGTGGGGATGAAGGAATTGGCCGGGTCTCGCCAGGCCCGGTCCATTTCCTTCTACCTCCGAGGGCAGTAGCACTAATCCCTCAATTCGCACATACACACGCCTAAGTTTTATACCTAATCACTAATTTCTAGAACCGATGCGAAGGGTAACCCTATTTGCTGCAGCGGTGCTCATCTTCATGTGCCTAGCATTTCTTCCAACAGGATCATCATACAATCTTAACACCGGGCTTGGTGTTGTGGATGTCTCGTTCATTGGGACGGCTGCCCAGGAAGAAGTGGGGATGTCCGTAGCCTTCCTGGGGGATGTGAACGGTGATGGCTATGACGATGTCGGAATAGGAGCTCCTGGGAATGATACTAACGGGGCCCATACTGGAAAGGTTTACATCATGTTCGGGGGAAAGGATGTCTGGGGTTTCAATGAGGATATCAACACCGCGAACGCATCCTTCATTGGTGAGAGTTCGATGGACCGCCTTGGACGAAGGGTCGTTGGAGCTGGCGATGTCAATGGAGATGGGTATGACGATATCCTCATTGGGGCGCCTGGATATTCCAAAGGTTTCGAGGATAGAGGAAAAATATATCTCGTCTATGGAAGACCAGATCACTGGGACGTAGATATGAACATCACAGATGTGGCCAATGCTTCCTTTTTAGGTATCCATATCAATGCAGAAGCGGGGTATGGGATGTGTGGTGGTGACTACAACAACGATGGGCATTCCGATCTGGTCTTTGGTCTAGGAAGGTTCAGTACTGTTGGAGTGAACAAAGGTAGGGTCTACGTCTTCTGGGGAAAGAGCGACGATCTTGGTAGGAATGTTTCATTGACCACTGCAGATGTGCACTTCACCGGAGAACAGGATGATTCATATCTAGGCAATTGTGTCAACAATGCCGGAGATCTAGATGGTGACGGTATCGATGATCTGGTCATCGGTTCCCCCGGGTGGTCGAATACACCAACGACCTATAGGGGCGCTGCCTATGCGATCTTTGGTAAGAAAGGGGGCTGGACAACCAGTGGGAACATCGATTTCCATGCAGATGTAGCCATCTATAATCGAGATCAGAGGGATAACTTCGGACAATGGGTCGATGGTGCTGGTGATGTCAATAAGGACGGGTTCGATGAGATCCTTGTTGGAGCATTCAATTATGACGATGGGGACAAGACAGGTCTCTTCGCTGTTTATCTCGGAATGGTCGATTGGCCCAGCACCGCATTGGACAATACACATGCAGATATGCTCGTCACTGGAATTACTACGAACACTAACCTTGGTGTTTGTGTTGCTGGTGCAGGTGACGTCAATGGTGATGGATACGGCGACTTCGTTGTTGGAGCAAATGGCGAGAACAGCGATGAGGGTGAGACACATCTCATGCTTGGGCATGGTGGAAGCTGGTCTGTATCATCCAATGTAGACCTGGTGGCGAACGCATCGTTCGTAGGAGAGGGACCAGATAATGATCAATCAGGGTATAATGTGGATGGAGGTGGGGATTTCAATGGTGACGGGTACGATGACCTGATCATCGGAGCACAGACCCATACAGATGCCTACAGCAACTGTGGAAAGACATACATCGTCTATCCTGAGACAAACCAGCATCATACCGATCCGACCTGGTTGAAATTGTATCCATCTTCATTTTATGGAACAGAGGCCACAATTGTCAACACAAGCGACAGTATTCATGTTGTCGTCCAGACCGATGGGGTTGGAGGTAATGATATCCTACGAGACGTTTTCAACGTCAAGGTCACTTCTGATAATGATCCCGTCGGGTTCATTTTAACTCTGAACGAGACGGGTAATGATACACACAAGTTCATAGGAACCTTTTCAGTTGAGAACGTCACCTACAAGCGCCATCATGAGATCGGCGCACCACCTGGCAGCACTATAACAGTTGCAGCATGGCACACACCATCAGTGTTCAGTACAGTCGTGGTATCTGCGTCGTTCGATCTTGAGCCATCCGAACAAGCACATGTCATACTGGAGGACACTGACCACTTCATCAATTTCACATGCACACCTGAACCAGCTACTTGGAACGTTGATCACTCTGACGAATGGATGGTTTGGGATGAACCTACCCGATCACTCCATCTCACTCCCACAAATGAGAACGTCGGCGAGACGAACTTCACAGTCGTGGTTCGAAATGGTCCAGATGTTCTTGTGAGAGAGTATATCGTGAATGTCTCGAACGTTGCTCCCGAGATAAATGGAACACCTCCATCAGACATTTGGGCCGGAGAATATTTCGAATATGACCTGAACTCCACCGATGATGGTCAGGGAACGATCACATGGGATGCCCAAGATATCCCACCATGGTTGAATTTAGGGCCTAACAATGGCACCCTATATGGCAGACCCAATAATGGTTTGGAAGAGTCTTACGACATGAGTATAACAGTTCACGATGGGAACCATGGATACGCTGTTAGAAGCTACAAGCTCAATGTCTCGGTTCAGAACCATGATCCTGTGATAACCGGTCTTTTCGCCAATGCGATCGATCAGGATAGGGACTACAATATTACCTTCGGTGTGTCCGACCCGGACGCGGCCGAAACGCATACTTGGACGTTCTTCACCACGGCGGACTGGTTGTTCTTCAACGAGACAACAGGAGCGTTGTACGGCACTCCGAACAATGGTGATGTTGGATTTTGGTGGGTGAACCTCACCGTCACTGACAAGAGGGATGCATCTGACAATATCTCATTCGTTGTTCAGGTTGTGAACTTGAACGATGATCCTTATTGGACGAAGCAGTTAGAATCGAAGACAATTGCCTTGGGAGATAGTATCAGCAACAACACATTGGCACTCGATATTGATGTGTGGGATGCTGTCACCTATGCTGTTAGCTCCATTCATACGAGCAATATCACGATAGGGAAGTCCACAGGTACTATCGATTGGACACCGCCAGAGGCTGGAGTCTATGTTATCAATGTCAGTGCTAACGATGGTAATGTGACCATCTATTACGAGTTCACTATCACTGTCTTTGATCCATCACAGAACTCTGCACCAGTGTTGAATAACACACCCCTCCTGACCGCTTTCATGGATGTGGAGTGGGAGTGGGAGATGGATGTGTTCGATGCAGACGGCGATGATCTGGACATCAAACTCATCACCTACCAATCTGGAATGATCCTTGATGAACGTACGATCACCTGGACTCCATATGATTCACAGAAGGGAATGAACACACTGAACCTGTCGATCTCAGATGGATTCCGGACGGTCTGGTATGAGTTCCAGATCTCAGTCAAGGACCCATCCGAGAACGATCCTCCAGATGTGGATGCTATCGAAGATCAGACCGTTGTAGCTGGAGAGACATTGAAGGTCCAGGTTGAAGCATCAGATGATGATGATCTAACATACCAGATCACGGGAATCTCTGAGGTAGGATTCTTCATTGATAGAGATGGGATGATAACCTGGAACGTTCCAAACACCACCGCGGCAAGAAGATACACCATCAGAGTTGATGTCAATGATGGTCTGACAAGTACTGTGATCACATTCAACGTCACGGTGCTGGAGAACACCACCGGCACAGACGGAGGCGGGACCCAGGACGGAGGTGACGGCGGTGGAGGCACCAACGACCAGCTTGGACTCTTCTGGATCATTGTGCTCGTCATCCTGGGTGCATTTATCTTGCTGATAATCATGGCATCGATAATTGCTGTGGTAATGCGGTCGCGGAAGAAGCCCGAGGAGGAGGAACTCCCGACCATTGACAAGGCAACCCACAGCTCAGCGGATGCCATTGTTCCGGAAGCAGAATCTGGTGACATCTTCAAGGAAAGAGAGCTTGCTGCAGCACAGGCCAAACCCCTACTACCATCTGATGGCCCTGCACCCATAGAACCCAAGGTCATGGGACCTGAGGACATGATCGAGGACGAACCTCCAGAGACCATCGAACCAGGGCTTGTCGGTGCTGAGCAGTCCGAACTACAGCTAGAGCAGTGGGGGACCGAGGGGGATGAGGCCCCCGCCCAGAGCATCAAGCCAGACCTACTGGCTTTACCTCCTGCGACGATCGTTTCCAGCGCAGGTTCCACAAGTGATTACTCACTCGAAGAGGTCCTGGTGATCTCCAAGGAAGGCCTCCTGATGCAGCACTATGCAAGGGACGAATCTTCCGAGATAGACAAGGATGTCCTCTCTGGTATGCTCACAGCTGTCCAGTCGTTCGTTGCAGATTCCTTTGCCAAGAGGAACGCTTCACTTCGTAGACTTGAGATGGCGGAGTTCACCATCCTCATCGAGCCTGGCCAGTACATCACAGTTGTCGGTATCACCCGAGATAGGGAGAACAGGGAAGTGGCCGACCATCTCATTCGAATGAAGAGAGAGGTTGAGGAGAAGATGGGGGATGCGTTCGAGGATTGGGAGGGAGATGTAGACTCTATCGCTGGTGTGGAGGAGTTTGTTGAGAAGCTCATGAACGACGAATACAGCGATTGAGATTTGAGAAATCACATGCCTCTTTATTTCAAATTTAGTAGTAAACCACATATAGCACCCGCGAGGTCGATATCTCATCGAAGGTGGTGCAGTGAGAACTATCCTCCTTACAGCTATTGGCCTTGGTCTATTACTCCTGACATGCATGCTACCAGCGCAGGCACTGCTCTATTCAGGAGATACAGAGCTGGGGAATGTGGATGGGTCGTTCCATGGACCTGTTGATAGCCGCTTGGCTGGATGTATCGATATAGCTGGGGATGTCAATGGCGATGGATATGATGACATGATCATCGGCACTGCAGACGGGAATAAGGCGTATCTCTTCCTCGGCAACGCATCTGGCGGGACCATGGACCTTTCCACCTCGTATGCAGATCATACGTTCAACGGTGAAGGTGGGTTGGGGAAGCTAGGAAGTAGGGTTGCTGGTGCTGGGGATGTGAATGGTGATGGGTATGACGATATCTTGTTGGGCGCATACTCGATCAATTCCGGGTATACAGACAACGGTAAGGTCTATGTTGTCTTCGGAGGAACATGGTTAGGCGGTGGAGCTACCACCTCCATGTCCAATGCTAATGCGTCCTATCTAGGTGAGCGCAACTATGCTTATGCTGGTCTAGGGCTCGATAGTGCCGGAGACGTCAATGGCGATGGATTTGATGACTTCCTAATAGGTGCTCCCCGGGATAGTGAGGGGGGTGCTGAATATTACGGCCAAGCTTATCTCATCCTTGGAAAGGCCACTGGTTGGATAAAGAACAAGGGCCTAGGCCAGGCTGATGCATCGTTCATTGGCAAGGAGACGTGGAACTACGTTGGAGGAGATGTAGCTGGTCTTGGAGATATCGATGGAGATGGCCTGGATGATTTCGCGATAAGCGGAGATGGTGGTGGTGGTAATGATGAAGGTGAGGTCTACATCTTCTTCGGTAACCACTCTGGTTGGAAGAGGAATACTGCTGTCACTGATGCAAATGTCACCTATATCGGTGAAGCATCGAACGACGAGGCAAGCATGTCCACTGCTGGTGGCGGAGACCTCAATGGAGATGGTCTCGCTGATGTTATCGTTGGAGCCAAGTATGGTGGTAACAGCAACTACGGAGCTGCTTACATCCTCTTCGGCAGGAAGAGTGGGTGGCCCACGGCTGTCACATCATTGGCCAATGCAAATGCATCCATTGAGGGAAATGGGGGCAAGTTCGGAATGTGGTTGGACTGCGGTGGTGATGTGAATGGGGATGGTTACGATGACTTCATTGTAGCGGCCAGAGACTATAATCCAGGCGGCAAGTCCAATGCTGGCAGATCATATCTGTACCTCGGTAAGGCTTCTGGCTGGGCAATGGACACATCCTACAACACTGCCGCTGCTACCTTTACTGGCGAGGTGGCCTGGGACTACTCAGGAACGACAGTATGCATGACAGGGGATGTCAATGGGGATGGATATGCCGATATGATGGTGGGCTCCTCCTCGAACGAAGAAGGAGGCACTGACAGTGGCCAGGCGTATCTTATCTATCCTGATCACAACTCCCAGCCATCAACGGTGACCTCCGTGAAGGCTTACCACAATGCCGGTTACACCAAACCCTGCCGCGGGATCATGATGAACAACACGCTCTACTTTGAGCTGCGTGGTACCGATGGGAACTCATCTCGCAAAGACATCGCTACGGTCAGGATAATTTCCAGCGGGACCGATCCGATAGGCTACATCTATCCGCTCTACGAGACCGGCCTGAACACAGGTGTCTATCGTGGTAAGGTCGAGGTCAGGGATAGGAGCAGAGAGTTCATTCCATGGATAGGAGCATCATTGCATGAGCTCATCAATGTATCTTCCTTTGTTGATCCATCAAGGGATTGCAGCGTGGTGGTCGTGGATACTTTCGAACTCAAGCCAGATACGAACATCGAGAGCGCTATGGAAGATATCCTCTATTCGAGCGCTTACACTTCGATCGGTGAGAACATCGCTTCCCTGGACATGCATACCAACGCATCGTGGCTATCTGCGAACCAGTCCACCATGACGCTGGAGGGAACACCTGTCAACAATGAGGTGGGTTCCTATTTCGCCCACATCAACGCCACAGACGGTTACTACAGATACTTCGAGAGGAACTTCACCATAACTGTTGCTAACGCAAACCCGAGCATCCTTACATCGGACCAGACAAGCGTCGATGAGGACTCGTTCTACCAGGTCGATTATGACACTGATGATGATGGCCAGGGCACCATCACATGGGAGATAAACACCACCGCCTATTGGCTGAACTTCAATTCAACTACCGGGGAGATCAATGGGACACCGACCAACGATGAGGTAGGTTCGTTCGATGTGAACATCACGGTCCATGACGGGAATGGAGGATGGGACAGGACGGTCTTTACCCTGAACGTTGTCAACACCAACGACAACCCACATATCGATACGCACCCTGGTGATGTGGTGATGGACGAGGATACCACAGCTTACTTGAACATCACAGATTGGTTCGATGACATCGATGGGGACGTTCTGACCTACAGGTCCGAGGGAGAGGACAAGGTCACTGTTGTCATCCATTCCAACGGGACTGCCCAGTTCGATCCTGAGGCTGACTGGAGCGGGTTCGAGAACATCACGTTCGTGGGGGATGATGGTCCCCTGGAGATCAAGGACAACCTCACAGTGACCGTGAACCCAGTTAACGATGCTCCCCACATCATAGCGAACCCTGGGACACAGGTGTTCAATGAAGACAGTTCCCACAACATATCCCTTGTGGATTGGTTCGGTGACATCGATACAGAGCTACTGGTGTTCAAGGTAGAGGGAGATAACAAGCTCACTGTCAATATCCAGCTCAAGAACGCAACGCTCATCCCAGATGCGGATTGGAACGGTTCGGAGGAGCTGACGTTCTTCGCTTCAGATGGTGAGTTCGAGATATCGGACACTATCAACATCACAGTGCTTGCTACAAATGATGCACCATACGATGCCGCAATCTCTATTCCGATTACCGAGGTCGATGAAGGGACGGAAGTACCTGTCCAGGGATCGGCCTACGACCTAGACCTGCCGTTCGACGAGCTGGCGTTCACATGGACATCGAACATCACTGGCGTTATCGGGATTGGAAAGAACATCGTTCTCAATCTAACAGCTGGCGTCCATGAGGTCCTCCTGAACGTCACGGACCTTGCTGGTGCTTATGATACAGAATCTGTCCTGTTCACGGTAAATGCGATCCCTGACCCCGTGGACCCGAACGGGATCGACGGTGGGGACGGTGATCCAAACGGAACGGATGGGGGAGATGGAGGTGACGGGAACGGAACAGATGGTGGTGACGGTGGAGATGGCAATGGGACCGACGGTGGAGATGGGAGAAGTGATGTGGGAAGTGGGAATGGGACGGATGGAGGAGATGGTGGTAGTACCGATGGTGGGTCAGGTGATGGAGGTTCCACAGATGGAGGTTCCGGCAACACAACTGATGGTGGTTCCACTGATGGTGGTTCTGGTAACACGACCGATGGGGGAGATGGAGGTGGTTCCACATCCATGGACAACACGGCATTGGTCTTGGGTCTAGTTGCGGTCATTGCTTTACTTGTACTCGTTGTCATTGGCATGGCCATCTTCATGGTCATGCGTGGAAAGAAGAGCGAACCTGTTCAGGAAGAAGAACCAGAAGAGGAGGAGCCACCAGAGGAAGTGGTCCTTGAGGCAGAGGTCTCGGGTACTGATCCGTTCAAGGAGAAGGCCGAGACCGAAGCTGTGAAGAAGGCCATGCAGGCCAGGCCTGTAGTCTCTGCTCCAGTTCAGCCAGAGGTTGAGACTCCCGAGGTCGAGGAACCTGAGGTCGAGACTCCTATGGAAGAACCCGAGGCTGATATGCCAGAGGACTTCGCAGACCCAATGGCCGCTCATGTAAGCGAGAGGGAGATGCTTCCTGAGGGGATAGAGGAGGAGGACGAGTGGGGTGGAGAGGTAGAGTGACAAGCGATCGGAGCGAGCTCTGAAATCAACTGGAAAGATTTGATATTTGGAACACTAGTAAGAGTAAGCAGAGTTCCGAATATCAACACCTCTTCTTTCATTTCAGAGCTCGTCGAGGAGCTTGGCACTCTAGCTATTCCAGATCTGCCATCATCCGAGACTTGTAAAGTAGGACTGGCGAGATTGTGTTCTTCTTAAAAGTTAACAATTGTTAAGTTTATAACCAAGTTCTGCATTCACCCCCCTTGGGCAACCTCTTTTATACCTGCTCCCAGTTGAGGGGTTCCCCATCATAGGCCCTATGAATCAAGGGTCAACCAAACGTGAGTGATAATATGTCACAGCTCGACGAGGTCATGATAACACGCGCTATTATCGAAAGGTATACTGAGAAGCTGATCAGGGCGACAGATGTGGACGTCGCCATTGCTGGTGCTGGCCCAGCCGGCATCACTGCAGCCAAGTATCTTGCTGAGGCGGGATACAATGTTGCGATCTTCGAGAGAAAGCTCTCCCCTGGTGGCGGCATGTGGGGCGGTGGAATGCTCTACAACGAGATCGTTGTCCAGGAAGCAGCACTCCCTATCCTCGATGAGTTCGGGGTCAAGTATGCTAGATATAAGGATGATTATTACACAGCAGATTCTGTTGAGTGCGTTGCCAAGCTCTTGTCGAAGGCCTTGGATGCTGGTGCTGTCCTTTTCAACACCATCAGTGTCGAGGACACCATGATAAAGGACAATAGGCTCACAGGCTTCGTTATCAACTGGAGCGCCGTTGATGTCGCAGGACTCCACGTCGATCCCCTTACCATCCAGTGCAAGTACGCCATCGAGGCTACCGGGCATCCGCTCGAGGTCCTGAACACCATCGTTACAAAGAAGGGTAAGGACCTCAACACCAAAGATGGTAACATCCAGTGGGAAGAACCAATGGATGCCGCTGTCGGCGAGAAGCTCGTTGTAGAGAACACCAAAGAGGTCTACCCAGGCATCTACGTAGCAGGCATGGCCGCCAACGCGGTCTATGGTTCCCCCAGAATGGGACCTGTCTTTGGTGGAATGCTGCTTTCTGGAAAAAAGGTAGCGCTCGATATCATAGAGAGGCTCAAGGAATAAATGGAGCAAAGCTCCGAGTAATAACTCAAAATGATTGGTTCGCTCAATGAGTGAGCAGAGAACTGTGGAGCGAGCCAACCCTTCTTTTCCTTATTCGGAGCTTTGAGGAATTTATTCTCATCTGAACATACATCAAACGATGGACAGTAAAGAGCAAGCTCTGCACAGCTTCATAGCTCCTTTCGAACCTTGTAATGCTGGATAGTGTCGAACAGCAGATAGCTGTCGGCAAAAACCTCGTATCCATTACGTAGGTAGAAATCTAGCGCATAGTCTCTCGCATCGAGGATGACTACCTTAGCCCCCTTCTCCTTAACGATACGCTCAAGCTCCAGCAGGACCATCCTTCCAATGCCCTGGCGTTCGAACTCGGGGTCCACGGCCATAAGGCGGAACTGGGCCTCGGAGGAGGAGTTGAAGTGAGCCCTACCTACCCCCACGACCTGTTCTCCAGATACGGCCATGACATGAATGGATTCAGGATCGTCCTTGTAACGCTCGCTACCTCGGGGTTGGCCCCAGGGCTCACGAAGCGTTCTGAAGCGGAGGTCGAAGTACGCCTCCCAGTCCTTATCGGACTCGGGGGAGCGAAGCTCTATCTCGGACACGGTCGGACATTGCCCGGATGCTATTTCTAGGTTGCTGGCTTGACGGCACTGAGCTTGAGGCTTTTGATGGTCTGTGCAACCCTCTTGGCCTCCTCAAGGTCCATCCCGATATCTTCCAGCACTTGCTGTGACATCGGATCATTAGCGAGTAGCTCGATGGGAAGTCCGTCCTGACCCACGGCCTCGACCTTTTCGAAGCCGGCATCCCTGACCACCTGCATGTAATCATCTACCAACATCGCACCAGCGATACAGCTTGTGTATGCTGCGTTTGAGCCTTTGACGATATCCGGAAGCTTTTCTGTTAGGACGATGTCCGAGACCATTATCTGGCCGCCTGGCTTAAGCACCCGGTGAGCCTCTTTGAAAACGGACTGTTTGTCAGGCGAGAGATTGATCACGCAATTTGAGATGATGAGGTCCACGGTGGAGTCGTCCACTGGGAGGTCCTCGATCTGGCCTTTCCTGAACTCGACGTTCTTGTAGCCACCTTTCTCGGCATTCTCTCTGGCCTTTTCGAGCATCTGAGGGGTCATGTCCACACCGATGACCTGCCCTTCTTCCCCCACTTTCTCAGCTGCGAGGAAACAGTCGAAACCTGCTCCGGAGCCGAGGTCCAGAACGGTCTCTCCAGGTTGGATGGAAGCTATTGCTGTGGGGTTTCCACAGCCCAGCCCGAGGTTCGCACCCTCTGGAACAGAGCAGCATTCAGCCTCCGAGTAACCGATCATCTGGCTAGTCCTTCCACTCCTTGTCTCACTGACGCCGGGACAACAGCAGGAACTGCCTTCAGCGACCTTCCCATAGCGTTCCTTTACTACTTTGTGTACATCTTCTTCCATCGTTCTCACTCCACTACACCTTTCATCATCGGTCCTATCATGGACTTGACAACATCTTGCATATCGTCGGCACGAAGCATCGTGATACAACAGACCTTGTCGTCCTTGACGCAGCTGACCAGGACGAGCTTGTCCCCTGGTTGTATGCCAGCTCGTTCCCGAAGGTCCTTTGGTAGGACCATCTGGCCTCTATCGTCGATGTTCACTACAGCTTCGAAACTGCAGCATCCGAAATCTTCTGGAGGTCCTGAACAGCTTTTGTCTCCCATTTGAACCAACTCAAACCTCCGAACGATTAAATACTACTTATACATTTCCGATAAATCAGAAAAATCAGAAAGGATTGAAATTGGTGATGACATGCCTAAAGGTGAGATCGTTTGCACTGGGAAGAAGATAACGACCAACATCATCCATGAGACTCACAAGGCCTTGAGGAAGAAAGATGTTGGTGATAGCATCAAGCTCACCACCGACACCTATGAGCCGATAGAGAGCGATGTGAAAGCGTGGTGCAGGATGGCTGGTCATAAGTTCGTCAGCCTCGATAAAAAGGAGGGGAAGCAGACATTTACCATTAAGAAAGGAAAGGGAAAGAAGGGTTCGCGTAAGGTTGCAATGGTCATCTCGTCCAAGGGCCTTGGTGAACTTCTATCGCTTGCCTTCCCGTTATCAGCAGCTCTATCTGGAGATGAGGTACATATCTTCATCCAGGGACCAGCTGTCAAGGCTCTCAAGCCTGGTTTCACACCGAACCTTTCTGGAACCATGATGCCGTTCAGCATCTTCGCCAGGAAGCAGCTGACCTCGGATGGTCATGCTCATCCTCAGGAGAAGCTCAAGCAGATATTGGACCTAGGGGGTAAGCTCTATGTTTGCGGTCCATCTATGGACACGTTCGGTGTGAAGAGAGATGAGATCATCCTAAAAGAGTTCGTCGTCGCGGAGTACTTCACGTTCATGGAGCAGATGGAAGACGCAGATGTACACATCTATAATTGAACAGGTTTATAATGCTCGAGCTGCATGAAAGCCTGTGCCCTTCGATTACTGGATCCTTATCCCCATCGACATTGCCATCACGGCTGGCATCCTCTGCATACTTCTATACGTAGTCTGGAGACTGAAACAGAGGAATCGAGAGATGGAGGAGGAGCACAGAAAGCTTGTAGGGAAGATAGAGAAGCTCCAGAAGCAGATGAAGAAGGATTAACCAACGTTATCCCGCAGGTCCTGCAGGAACCGACTAGCTTCTTCAGCATCCCTTCCATCTATCACATGCTTGAGGAACTCCAGTTTCCCAGTCACCTTGTTCAACTGCTCCACGGACTTTGGATTGAACAGGATCTCTGTAAGCAAAGCATCATCCTCAGCCAGAAGCCCTTTGGCAATGGCCTTGTGCTTTGTGAACGTCGTCCCCAGGACAGCGTCGCTCTCCAAACAAGCTGCAAAGGTCAAGGATGCTACGAACGGTGTGGTTAGGGAGTAGGCCATCATGCGGTCATGTTCTTCGAACCCGAAGTGATAGAAAGTTAGACCTATGTCGTCGAAGTAGGTCTTGAGCATTTGTTCTGTCCTTGGGTCCGACCCATGGATGAACACGACACTCTCTCCCTCCAGGGCTTCCATATCACCGAAGGTGGGCCCGAACATGGGATGGATGGAAACGTACTTGTGATCGCACGAGGAGTAGAACTCTCGTAGCGCGCCCTTGACGGAAGTCACATCGACCAGAACACACTTCTTCGGGACATACTGGATAGCCTCCTGGAAGACCTCGACAGTGTGTGCGAGGTCCACAGCATTGATGAGGATGTCCGGTGAGAATCCCTCGAGCCCGTCCAGCTTCGATAGGTGCCGGTCTGCAGGAACGGTCTTTGCCTTGTTCCTGTCCTTGTCCAGGACCGCAACTTGATGGTCGTTGCGGAGAAGCTGGGCAAGCCACGAGCCCATTCTCCCTGCGCCGACTACAGCGATCTTCATTGGTCCATCTCCTGTAGCCGCTTTGATTCTTTGATCATGTTCAGATATATGATACGAAGGAACGTTTGGTCCAACCGGTCTCCTGCATGTTCGACAACAGATGCAAGGACCTGTGCTTCGCGTTTGTCATCCTCCACATCGGCCTTGTGCTCTGCAGACCGCTTGGCAAGCTCCATTCGCCTTGCCATCAGGTCCACTATCTGCTGGTCGATGCTGTCGATCTCTGTTCTGAGCTCGTCAAGTTCCATTGTATCATCTCTGTAAAAGGAGGTCTGCAAGCACCATTGCGGTGGCAGCCTCGATAATGACTGGCATTCGTAAAGCGATGCATGCATCGTGTCTTCCCCCGACCTCGATCTCCACCTGTTCTCCTGTGGTTAGGTCCACGGTCTGTTGGGATCTGGAGATGGATGCTGTGGGTCGGACAGCTACTCGGAAGACGAGAGGATTCCCATTGGTCAGGCCTCCATTGATCCCGCCCGAGTTGTTCGTTGCAGTTGTCCCGTCGAGGTCCAAGATCGCATCATTGAACTGGCTTCCAGCCATGTTTGCAGCATCGAACCCTGCTCCGAACTCCACACCCTTTATCCCTGGGATGGAGAAGAGCATCTGGGAAAGCAGGGATTCTGTGGAACCAAAGAACGGTTCCCCAAGTCCGACTGGGACGTCGGTGACAGTGCATTCCACGATGCCTCCGATGGAGTCCCCTTCGTCCACGGCCTTTGCGACCGTTGATCCAATATCCTTGGAGCCTCCAACGCTGGTAAGCTTCGCCTCGACCTTCATCGGGATTAGCTTCTTTGCGATGACGCCTGCTGCGACAAGGCCGACGGTAAGTCTGCCAGAGAACTTTCCCCCACCGCTGTGCTCGTGGTCGTCCCCATATCGCTGCCTTGCAACCATGTCAACATGACCTGGTCGGGGAGTGTTCTTGATAGCTTCGTAAGATGAAGGGTCCACATTCTTGTTCAGGAATGCGATCTCTATGGGGGCACCTGTTGTCATACCATCGATGATGCCGGACCTGATCACAGGTTCGTCGGTCTCTACCCTGGTAGTCGTCCCCTTGGCACCAGGCTTGCGGCGGTCCAGGTCTTGGGTGAACGCATCTTCCCCCAGCTCGATACCAGGGGGGCATCCATAGACCACAACTCCGACCTCTGGTCCGTGAGACGTCCCGAAGATCCTCACTTTCAGCTTCTGTCCGAACGTGTTCATTCCTTCACCTCCAGGGTCTCAAGGTCCCAGAAGAACTGTGGATAGGATTTGGTCACACTATCTGCGTCCTTTATCTCGATCTCCTTTCCAGTGATGAGCTGCGTGATGCCGAAGGCCATTGCCATTCGGTGGTCTCCACGAGAGCTCACCTTCCCACCTTTGAGCTTGGAGCCGTTGATCCGCATGACATCGCCTTCGATAGCGATGCTTGCCCCCAGCTTGCCGAACTCTTCCTTCAGAGTCTTAGCCCTGTCGACCTCCTTGTGGGTTAGCCTATCCACTCCCTTGATCTCTGTGAAGCCATTGCAATTGAGGGCTAGAGCGACCAAGGGTGGGAACAGGTCCGGGCAATCTGTAGCGTCGAAGTAGAAACCGTTCAGACCTGCGAAGGTCCTGTCAGGGTCCTTGTAGCATGTCACGGAATCACCGTCCACCTCGATAGCGGCACCAGCAGACAAGAGCGCATCGCAGATGGCCCTATCAGGCTGATGGGATGGCAGGCTGAGCCCTTTCACCGTGACCTTTCCTGCAACACCTCCCAGCACCAGCAAGAAGGCAGCTCCAGACCAGTCACCCTCCACATCGAACTCGCAGGGGGTGTATGTCTGGCCACCTTTCATCTTGTAGCCATCATCAAGGGTCTCTATCTTTGCACCGAAGGCCTCAAGGACCTCCTCGGTCAGGACCAGATAATCCGAGGATACCATTTCCTCTATGATCATCTCCGAGTCCTCCTTGCAAAGGGGAAGAGCGAACATGAGCCCGGTAACGAACTGTGATGTGATGAGCTCGACTATCTTTATGTGACCACCAGTGATGGGGCCGTGGATCGTAATGGGCAGTCGGGTCATCTTCGTCATGACCTCTGCCCCCAGGACGCTCAATGGCCCCTCTATCATTCCCATGGGGCGCTTCAGAAGCGTCTTGTCGCCCGTGATGATGACGGGAGCATCGTAAAGTGCTGCTATCGGAGCAAGCATTCTTGCACAGAGCGCGGACTCGCCACAGTTGAGCTCCACCTCTTTCTCGATCTTGAGCGGGCCTTCGACCACGAGGGTAGTCCCATCCCTGGCTATCTGCACCCCCACACCTTCCATGGCATGGATGATGGCCTTGACGTCGTCGCAGAGGTTGACGTTCTCGATGACCGATGTCCCCTCAGCAAGTGACGCTGCCATGATGGCACGGATGCTCAAGGACTTGGAGCCTGGGACCTGGACCTCCCCTTCCACCCTAACCATGACCCTTCACCTCAAAAGCTATCTGCTGTGCCGTCTGCTCGGCTGTCAGCCCATCAGTGTTCACGACCAGATGGTTGGTCTCCATGTACCTTGATGTCCTCTCCTTGAGGATCGAGCGGACCTTCTCCTCCTTGTCATCACCCTCGATGAGAGGTCTGGTCTCCTCGTTCCCGACCCGCTCGATGAGGGTCTGTGCAGAGGCCCAGAGCAGGATGTTGTGACCGGAGAGTGCATTGATGTTCGCTGGGTCCAGCATGACCCCGCCTCCGCAGGAAACGACCAGGTTGGACTTCTTTCCAACCTCTGTCACGACCTCGCTTTCAAGCTCGCGGAAATGGTCCTTTCCGTACATCAGGAATATCTTGATAATCTCCATCCCGGCTCGTTCCTCGACGAGCTTGTCGGTCTCCACGAACTCCCGCTCCATTATAGTGGAGAGCTCTTGGCCGATGGTGGACTTGCCGACGCCCATGGGGCCAAGGAGGTTGATGTTGGTCCCGGACCTGGACGAGGACAATGCAGCTTCCATTGCCTCACCGGGAGCCTTGAGACCCTTGAACAGCTCAAAGACCTTGAGGCCGTGGTGGAACAACCACCTGCGGCCATCGATGATGGTGCATCCGGCAGCTTTGGCATCCCTCATCAGGGGTGTCTCTGTTGCGTAGTATGCATCCATCACGACCAAGTCCGGATGGAGCTTCGAAGCTGGGACCATCTCGGCTGGAGCAGAGATACAGGAAACGATAGCGTCAACGTCCCCCACCTCACCGTAGCTACAACCCAGGTCCCTGGCCAAAGCCTCGGCTTTGGCTGCGGTCCGGTTCACGATGGTCACCTCCGCCTCCATCTCGATAAGCGCCATAGCAGCTGAACGAGCTGCTCCTCCAGCTCCGATAATTGCTGCGTTGGAGATGGTCTTCCCACTCTCCACGAGCGCACCCTTGACGCCAGCTGGATCCGTGTTATGGCCTATGAGCTTGCCATCCCTTACCACAACAGTGTTGACCGGTGACCCTACCACCTCGTCCATGTGCTCAACGATCAACTCCTTGTAAGGAGCGGTAACATTGAAGCCCTTGATACCAAGGGACCTGATGGACCCAAGGGCATGCTCGAGGTCGGTGCTCGATACCCGAAGGTAGAGCGAGTCCAAACCGAGCTCTGTAAAGGCTGCGTTGAACATCTGCGGACTCCTGGAATGGAGTATTGGCCTTCCGATCACACCGTAGAGGTCCATCACCTGTTGCCTCCGAGCACCTCGTACATCTCTACCATCTCACCGTAAGGTATCTGGCCATCCGCGGTCTCGCTTCCCCGATCCACACATGCATAGGTGAACGGAGCACCCAACATCGGAGCAGCGAGCCTTACGAAACGACCCTTTGGGCCCATCCCAATTACGATGATCTTATTGTCATTATCAAGAAGCCCAAGAAGTCTGGACGCATCCTTGTGGTCATTGACCTGGCATGCTATCTTGGAAAGGTCTGCACCCTTTGCAAAGCATGACTCCAGTATCGCATCAAGCTCTGATCTTGAACGTGTGCGTTCGTGGTCATGGAACGACATTATGACCTTGGCTCCGTACTTCTCGGCCTGCTTCAGGACGGCTTCTGCAAGTTCCTCTTCCATGTCGATATCGACGTCAACGTAGTCTGCACCGGACTTGATGGCCTCCTTGAGGAGTTCGAACCTCTCGGAGGGGGAAAGGTTCCCCTCCCTGCAGGTAGCTATCATCTTACAGTCATGGCTGAACAGCTGTTGGACCTCTTCTATGGTCAGTGCCAGCATGTCCAACCGCAGCTCCGCTAACTGGACATTGTCCAGCATCACGAGTATGGAGCTCAATGCTCCTTCGCCTATGCTAAGACAGATCACGTAGACCCGCCTCCATCTGTCTCATTGACATCTCTATCAGCTTTACTTTTCCAATTGCTTCCAGTTTTGGAAGCGTCATTATGTCGTCCATTCTTTTCTTGTCATTTGTCATAGAAGCCATCAGCTTCCGTTTATCGAACTTGATAGTAGTTGGCAAGTTGTAGCTTGCCAGAGTATCCTCCAGCTGCGTCACCACCTTTGCATCCACACCCATGAGCTTGGATTCCATCACCATGCCAATCGCCACTGCTTCGCCGTGTCCTAGCCCCTTGGTGAGCTCCAGCCCATGTCCGATGGTATGTCCGAAATTCAGCTGCATCCTCAAGCCTGCATCCATGTCGTCCTTTGCAACCACAGACGTCTTGAACTTCGCACACCGCTTGATTACCTCGGTCATGGTCTTGGTATCGTTGACGTCGATGATCTTGGCAAGCATCTTGAACAGCTTGGCATCCCCTAGAGCTGCTGTCTTGATGGTCTCGGCCATGCCGTTGGAGATCTCCTTGTTCGGGAGTGTGGTCAGGAACGTTGGATCGCTCAGGACGAACCGAGGTTGTGTGACCGTACCCACCATGTTCTTGTACCCCAGAAGGTTGACACCGTTCTTTCCGCCAATGGCCGCATCCACCTGTGCAAGGAGTGTAGTAGGCATCAGACCGAAGGGGAGTCCTCGCTTGAACGTGGTCGCCACAAAGCCCGTGACGTCACACACAAGACCTCCACCGATACCGATGAGGAAGGTTCCCTTGTCAGCCTCCAGCTCGATGAGGTACCTGTATACCTCCTCCACTGTGTCCAGGGTCTTTATGTCCTCTCCCTGTCCGATGAGGATGACGTCGGCATCAGGGAACTTGTCCCCGTGCAGTTTCTTCACGGTATGGTCCGATATCACTACCAGTCTGTCAGTTCCCGCAAGCCCCTGGACTTTGGAGATCGTATCCCCCACATATGTCATGCATATTCCACTGGGCGCTTCCAGACGGATCCTGTGCATCCTGTTCGTCCTCCATGAAGTGATGAAGTTTCCTTACATTGCGATCGATCGCTGCGAACTGTTCAGGCGTTAGAGCCTGGTCCTTGTCGCACCTTGCCTTGTTCGGGTCACAATGGACCTCGAGTATGAGGCCATCCGACCCAGCAGCCACAGATGCGTTGCACATGGGACCGATGAGGCTCGGTCTTCCCGTAGCATGGCTAGGGTCTGTGATCACAGGCAAGTGCGTGAGTTCACGCACCGCAGGTATCGCGGACAGGTCAAGGGTGTTCCTTGTATATGTTTCATGGGTCCTTATGCCCCGCTCGCAGAGGATGACATTGGGATTGCCCTCTGAAAGGATATACTCAGCACAGTAGAGCCACTCCTCGATGGTGGCGTTCATACCGCGCTTGAGAAGCACCGGCCTGCGTGTCCTTCCCACCTCCCTTAAGAGTGAGAAGTTCTGCATATTGCGGGCACCTATCTGAAGCACGTCGGCATAGTCAACGACCCAGCGTACATCCCTGGGGTCCACCACTTCGGTGACCACAGGAAGGCCCGTGAGGTTCCTGGCCTTTGCAAGGATCTTCATCCCGGCAAGCCCCAGACCCTGGAACGCGTACGGGGATGTCCTTGGCTTGAAGGCGCCACCCCGGAGCATGTCAGCTCCCGCTTCCTTCACGGCTACGGCCGTTGCGAGGAACGTCTCCTCGTCGTCCACGCTGCAAGGGCCTACGATCATTGTGAAACCCTCACCTATCCTTACTCCGCCAACGTCGATAACGGTCCTTTTCTGACCGTTCAACGCTGCAAGCTTCAGTCCTTTCATTCTATCACCAGCATACTCTCTGCTAACCTATTGTTGTTACAGAACCACTTTAGGAAAACCCACAAGCGGTTATGCTCACCAATAATAGACGATGCCGTAGGTAAGAGGGGCGAAGGCGCCTTGCCGCTTACTATTAGGCATGTTCATCATGGTGACCACTTGGGTTCCTTGTTTGTCCGTGAAAACACATTTACTATATAATCTCATCGAGCGTTGATGTACAATTACCATGCGCCGCGTATATTTTAGTTACAGTGTTATGAGATATACTCATACTAGAGATAAAGGCTGCGATGTCTTTGAGGGCATCTTGGGGGGTGTCCAGGCATCCCTCGTATAGTCTTGCAATGGCGCTCCCGACGATAGCTCCATCTGCTCCTGCGGTGGAGATCTGCTCCACGTGAGAGGGCTTGGAGATACCGAAACCCACCAAGGCAGGGAGGTCGGAACGCTGCTTGACCTTGCATATCAGTTCCAGGGTCGAGTCCGGGACCTTGTCCCTGGCTCCAGTGACGCCGGAGACCGAGACGATGTAGAGGAAACCGGACGCTCTGGCGAGGATCTGGTCGAGCCTCTGGTCCGTGGTGGTCGGTGCAATAAGATGGATGAAATGGATCCCTCGCTCCTTGCATAGCTGTTCCAGTTCTTCTGACTCCTCCAGGGGCAAGTTCGGAACGATGATCCCATAGGCGCCCTGGGCCTTGTCGAGGAACCTCTCGGCCCCCATCTTTAGAATGATGTTGTAGTAGGTGGTGACGACCACTTTGGCATCGATGCGCGGTATCTGTTCAAGGACCCGCTCCGGTGTCATTCCCCCATCGAGCGCTCTTTGGCAGGCGCGCTGAAAGACAGGACCATCAGCTGTGGGGTCCGAGAACGGGATGCCAAGCTCGATGATGTCTGCTCCAGCATCGACAAGTGTCTGGATCTGGAGGTCGGAGAACTCGGGGGAAGGGTCCCCGTAGTAAACATGTGTCATAAGCATGATTCAGCCTCCAGTCGGGCGACCATCTCCATGTCCTTGTCCCCTCTTCCAGAGAGGCAGACCAGGACGATGTCGTCTTTGTCGAGCGTGGGGGCAAGCTTGGCCACTTGTGCGATGGCGTGAGCGCTTTCCATTGCTGGGATTATGCCCTCAGTCCTCGATAAAAGCTTGAATCCGTCGAGAGCCTCCTCGTCCGAGACCGATACATATTCTGCACGTCCGGAGTCCTTGTAATGCGCATGCTCCGGCCCTACTCCTGGGTAGTCGAGGCCGGCTGAGATCGAGTGTGCTTTTGAGATCTGGCCCTGCTCGTCCTGGAGAAAGTAGGAGAGGTTTCCGTGTAAGACCCCCTCGGTCCCCAGGCTCAACGATGCGCTGTTTGAGGTGAGGCCAGTACCAGCCGCCTCGACCCCCACCATGCGGACCTCGTCTTCCACGAATGGGTGGAACAGGCCTATGGCGTTACTTCCCCCACCAACGCACGCAACAAGATGGTCGGGTAGTCTACCTTCCCTGTCCATTACTTGTTCGCGAGCCTCGTTACCGATGATGGATTGGAAGTCTCTGACCATGGTCGGGTAAGGATGTGGTCCCACCACTGATCCGATGACGTAGTGAGACGTTGTACAATTGGTGATGTAGTCGCGCAGTGCTTCATTGATAGCATCCTTGAGCGTCCTGGAGCCACTGTCCACACCGATGATCTCGGCGCCGAACAGCTCCATTCGTAGAACATTGAGATGCTGCCGAGCTTTGTCTTCGGAGCCCATGTAGACAACACAGTCCAGCTCCAAAGCGGCACAGGCTGCAGCTGTCGCTACGCCATGCTGGCCGGCTCCGGTCTCGGCGATGATGCGCTTCTTTCCCATCCGTTTTGCAAGAAGCACCTGGCCCAGTGCGTTGTTGATCTTGTGAGCACCCAGATGCGCAAGGTCTTCACGCTTCAGATACACCTTGGCTCCTCCCAGATGCTCTGTGAGCCTCTTTGCGAAGTAGAGGGGGGTCTGTCTGCCCGCTAAGTCTGTGAGCAGGAGGTCTAGCTCGCTCTGGAACTCAGGGTCCTGCGAGTGCTCGATGTACGCGGCCTCCAGGTCGTGAAGTATCGGCATGAGCGTCTCGGGCACGAACTGCCCACCGAACTTGCCGAAGTACGCGTTCATCTTCGGCACCTCGAAACGAAGTCTTGGACAAGCTTCGGGTCTTTGGTTCCTTTGGGCCCTTCCACACCAGATGATACATCGACCCTGTCCGGGTCCAACCGCAAAGCTGTGCCGACATTTCCTGGGTTCAGGCCTCCAGCGATACCAAACCGCTTGCACTGGGAGGTGAGGATCCCCAGCCTGACCAGGTCCATCTTCACCCCCAGTCCACCAGCGACCCCATTGACCGATGGCTCGAACAGGATAGTGTCCGCCACCGACGCCATGATGCTCATTCTGGCGGGACCGATATCGGGTCTTGAGTTCCTGGAATCGAGGGAGACCGCGCTGATGACCTCAATGCCCTGGTCCATCATTTTGACCATCTCTGCAGGGGGCATGTTGTAGGTCTGCACAGCCCTGGCTCCCACGAAGTCCACCTTCCTGGCAAGCTCCTTTGCATCGTGGTCGAAGGTGATCAGGGTGGAGATAACAAGGTCCGAGACCCTTCTGATGATCTTGCGAGTGTTCTCCAGGCTCACGCTCCGTTTGCGACCTGGGACATGAACGAAGCCGATTGCATCAACGCCTGCATCCTGGCATATCATCGCATCCTCGAAGCTCTGGACCCCGCATACCTGGACCTTGGTCATTTGACGACCTCCTTCCCTGCTCGAACCAGTCGCTCGATGTGCTGTCTGCGATCCTTGGCCTTCATGACCGAAGTCCCTACAAGGACAGCATCGACACGGGAGTTGGAGTTCTCGTAGACGGTCCTGATGTCGTCTGGACCTTCGATCCCAGAGAGACTGATGAAGGCCGCTTCGGTCGGAAGGTCCTTGCCCAGGGATGCCCTGGAGAGGTCTGTGCCCAGGTCATCGTAGATCCTGCGGTTGTTGATCCCCATGAGCTTGGACCCCAGGGCTATAGCCTGTTCGATCTCGGCTGTGGAGTTTGCCTCGACAAAGCTTTCGATGTCCAAGGTCTGCCCGAGGTCTATCAGCTCTGTGTGGGATGATCCCACGGTGTTGAAGACCTTGATCATGTGGAGGTAACCTGTTGCACCGTAGGCCTTGCAGCATGCAAGATGTGTGGGGGAGAAGTGGAACCCTTTGGCAAGGATAGGCAAGCTGGTACGGTCGACTATCCTTTGCAGTGTATGGAAGGAACCGTTGAAGCCAATGGGCTCCACGAGTACGGAAATGGCCACTGCTCCCCCTGCTTCTGAATCTTCAACGAACGCTTCGATGTGTTCGTAACTTGGCTCCATAGAAACCCTCCCTTCCTCCAATTGTTTGCGAGCGAGCAGACCGGAGGGGGAGTGGCGTAGGTCAGCGGAGCGAGCATGGGTGGGGTTT
>JANQNL010000018.1 GCA_028279585.1 Thermoplasmatota archaeon | reverse complement strand
GCGTCAAGGCCCTCGAGGATCAGGTCGCACAGCTTGAGGCCAAGGTGAAGAAGGTGGACAAGCTCTCTGCCGATGTCTCCTCCGATCAGAAGCTCATGGTCCGGACAGAGCGTCAGATGGAGATGATGGACTTCGTCCAGCGTGTCTTGAAGAACTCCGCGGGGGATGTCGCAGCAGCCCTGGTCCAGGCCATCTCCGCCTCAGCCTCTGCCATCTTCTGTGAGATCATGGAGGACTACAATCTCCTGCTCAACTGGACCCCGGACTACGACCTCCAGCTTGTGGAGGCCGGCACCCCCAGGTCCTTCGAGCAGCTCTCCGGCGGTGAACAGATGGCCGCGTCCCTGTCCCTGCGGCTTGCCATGCTCCGGGAGCTGACCGGAAGCGACGTCGTGTTCCTGGACGAGCCCACGCAGAACCTGGATGCCACCCGAAGAGCGAACCTGTCCGCCCAGATCAAGAGGGTCAGGGGATTCAGACAGATCTTTGTCATCTCTCACGACGATACCTTTGCTGCAGATTACCAGAACATCATTCACGTTACCAAGACAGCGGGTCAGTCCCGGGTCGGAACTCTCGAGGGGGTGGACCTGGATGCCTATTGACCTTCCTGGTGTCTCCAAGCAGTTCGAGGATGAACGCTCCAATATCCTAGACTGGGAGAACCACAGGGACCAGAGCGTTATGCGGCTGCAGTCGGTCATCGAGGACATAGTCCCCCTCGACCCCCAGCTCACCGCAGAAGCAGAGCCAGGTAATGGCGCACTGATCGTTGAGCCTGGAGCCCTGGTCCATTCCTTTGGCATCGGCTGGGACACCCGGAAGGAGGCCATGGTATGGGCCGATGGGGTCTTATCTGGTCGTAGGGTCGCCGCTGTGGACGGAAGCCAGATCTATCCCCGAAAGGGAGATGGTGTACCCATGGCCATGGTCAATGCAGCCCTGGTCGCGAACCCTCACGAACCTGACGGTGAGCTATCGATATCCCGGAAACAAAAGCTTCTCACGCCGCCCGAGTTCAAGGACCGCCACATCTACCGGTACTCAGACAGCTACGTCGACGCCAGACGATTCCAGATGGAATGCGAGCTGGCAAGCGAGGAGATGGCCAAAGGCGGTGGGCTCATCATGATGGACGGAAGCTTTGTCCTGACCCACATCGCTTCTTTGCGAGCAGAGCTCAAGGAGGTCCACCTGGGGGCGGTCAAGGGCTTGCTGTCCGAGTCCATCTCCAAAAAGGTTCCCACCCTTGCATACATCGACAGGTCTACATCGCACGACATCATCACCATGCTCCAGAACGCAGGCGGTCTTGGAAAGACCGACGCTGTCACCGATGCATATCTGCTCAAGGCTACCATGGCCTGGGGGGATAGGTCCGCTGTGTTCCTTTGTGATCGCAAGGACGGTGACGGGCCGGGAATAAGAAGCGAGGAAGATTGGACAAAGGTCGCGTTCTTCTACATCCAGCTTTCAGGCGGAGAGCCCTCTCGTGTAGAGTTCCCGCTGTGGATCTACGAGGATGGCTTGGTGGATGAAATAGCCGCCACATTACGAGCCCTGGCTGTTGTCCGGGGCGGATATCCAGATACGCTCAAGCGAGCCCATGACGAGGCGGTGATACACCGCTCCGAGGGCACGCTCTTTTACAACATGGTCGACCACTTCTTCAAGAAAGAAGGAGTGGCCAACGACCTATCCAGAAAGGACATGTTCAAGAGGATGTGATCGAATGGCCCTGGGAGAGATAGTCAGAATTGAAAGCCAAGGAAGGTTCGTGTTCAAAGCCTCCGACGATGACGGGGTAAAGCCGGAGATCGGCACCTACGTCCGTGTCGGGGACGTCATTGGCCTGGTGGTAGACAAACGCCAGTCTGTGCGCGAAGAGCTTATCCCATACATCCCCACAGAGATGTCTGGCAAGTACCTTCCCTACGGCGATGACCTGTCCGAGAACTACTTCGGTGTCGCCTCCCTGGGCATGCTTTCGGGAGCGGGTCCGGACCACGAGGCCATGGTCTCTGTGTCCCTCAAGGACGCTGTGGACGAGGTGGGCCAGGAGGACCTGATGCGGTTCCATACCGTGGACGGTCGCTTCAAAGCAAGATACATCGATAGGCTGGTCCCAGAGGTCGGTCCAACTCCGATGCTGCTTGCTACCCGCAGGCTCCAGAACGTGATGGGGGATGACAATGCCCCAATGATCCTTGCTGTCCAGAGATACTTGAGGGGGTTGGTAAGATGACCGTCCTGGGCCGTGTTTCAGGAAACGATGACGAGACCTTCACCTTCGTCACACCTGCCCAACCTCCTGCAGGAGAGTTCGTATCATTCCCTCTCAATGATGGTCGGACATGTCTTGCGCGTGTGGTCTGCTCCACACCTCTGGCTACATTCCCGAACGAGTTCCTGTACGATCCGTTCCTTGAGCCTAATGAATGTGCGGACTTCATCGGCATGGAGACCACCCCCTTCAAGCTCTGCCAGGTTGAAAGCAAGGTCGTGGGATACTTCGACGAGGCTTTCGGAGAGTTCGTGGACCCCAAGGTCATGCCACTTCCCGGAACCCCAGTGGATTTCGCATCTGACGAGCTTGTATCCGCTGTGAACAAGCTTGGTGAGGAGGAGCCTGGCTCTGCGTTCGTGGGTAACGTCCTGGGACGGAAGACCCTGGTGTCCTTGTCGGTAAAGGACATGGTATCGCAGCATCTCTCGGTGATCGCATCCACCGGTGCTGGTAAGTCCTACACTGTGGGAGTACTGATGGAAGAGATGATGTCCGATAAGAACCAGGCGGCTATCCTGGTCCTCGATCCCCACGGGGAGTACAGGACGCTCACAGAGCTTGCCAACCACAAGGATTTCGCTTCTGCCAAATACAGACCAGAGGTCCGTGTCTGGGACCCCGACCAGATCAACATTCGCATAGCAGACCTGCGATTCTCTGACATCCTGGCCATCATGGATGATGGCAACATGTCCGAGAGGATGATCTACTTCTTCCAGGGCATCTACAGAGAGGTCCGTCGCAGAGCACGAGCAGATGGCATCGATATCACCTATGCAGCTCTGCGCGAAGAGGTCCTTGCTCATTGTGACGGTGAGGATGACAACGCCAAGACCTACAACGCGATCCTATGGCGTCTGGCCAAGCTGGAAAATCCCATATTCGATGATTACCAGCACATGGACCTGTCCCAGTTCTTCAGACCAGGTAGGCTCACCGTCCTGGACCTCTCCGGCCGTGAGGAGTTCTACCAGCAGCTTGTGGCCACCGTACTTCTACGCAGGTTGTTCGAGGCAAGGAAGGGAACGGTCACTGGCAAGTACACCTCCGAATCCACAGGCGACCAGTACATCCCATACCCGACCTTCGTGGTCCTGGAAGAGGCACACAGGTTCGCCCCACAGAACGGCGAGGCCAAGTCCAAGGCCGTGTTAAAGACCATTCTTGCAGAAGGCCGCAAGTTCGGTATCGGAGTGTGTTTGATCTCCCAGAGACCTGCCAAGCTCGACCAGGATTCCCTGTCCCAGTGCATGACCCAGATCACGATGAGGATCATCAATCCAGTGGACCAGAACCAGGTGAGTGCAGCTGTTGAAGGACTCGGGAGAGATCTGCTCCGCGAACTCCCCGGACTCGCACGTGGCCAGGCGGTGATCTCCGGTATCGGTCTGAACACCCCCACCATGGTCCAGGTCCGGAAGAGGAAGACCTCACACGGAGGGATGGACATCGACGCTCCGATCGAGTGGAGGAACTATTCGGAGTCGGGTGCAAGTGAAGCTCAAGAGGATTCTCAACCCGATGTATCATATCTCGAAGAGGACTCAAAGGACTGGTTCTGACCTTGACGGCCCCTTGGTGCGAGAGTTCAGATCTGGAACTCGTGAAAACGGTTGTGAAGAGTGGCTATAGTTTCCCAAATGCCGCTAAATCGGCAATTGACTGGTAAACCTTTAATACTGCTCAACCGGATTGAAATACGAGACCAAGGTAGCGCGTAAATCCGTAAACTCCTGTTCTCCATTTACGCGAGAACGCCTAAATTAAAAACCTTAGTTACGGTCGCGCGTCAGGATTTCTATTGCCTGCCATGGTCTCACCCTTGATTTTTCACTCAGCTTGCGTAAGTTAGCTTCGAGTGAAAACTCAAGGGTTCAAGCGACCAAGATGGCCATTGACGGTAGGTCGCGTTAAGAACCTTGAGGTTTCTGATACGTTTAGCATTGACGTAAGAAACTTCAAGTTAAAAGCCTGCTCAGTAGGCAAAGATTCCTGATTTTTAATTTACAATCCCCACTCTTGCTACGCTTCATCTTGAAAACAATTTCAGCAAAATAAAAAAGTCCCTACTCCCCATCGTTCACGCACTCGGCCTCGGGCTCTCCAAAACCATCCGTGAACAGCCCTATCTCCTCGGGATCCACCTTGTAGCGGTACAGTGGTGGAAGCTTAGCACCAGGCATGTGAATGTACAGCCTGTCACCCACAGAGGTCACCTTGACCTTGTGGTCGTTGCCAAGCCTTGTGAGGCTCTCGTCCATCTCCCGTCGCCAAACATGCCTGAGGCTGCACTCCTTCTTGAGGTCATGGAGTGATAGGCATCTTCTCTTCTTCACGATGGAGAATACGACATCGTCGTAATCGGGCATCATCTAGTAATATGAGGCGGTTCCATATAACCGTTTTCTATAGATGAGTTTGACAGCTACAAACCTAAAACGTTCAGTCAAAGAGTAGATACTGGCCCCACGAACCAGAGAATTCATCTCGGTCTGCACCTTGTATATCGAGTGCATCCATGAGCGCGTCCATGTCCTTGAACGGACGTTTGTTCAGGATGGTTGGAACACCCTTTTTGGTCAGTCCTGGAAGAGCTTCCAGATGTCTTCTGGCAGCTGAGTTCACGACTATCGGTATCGCAACACCGGTCACGGACCTCATACCGTAGGCAGTAACAGCAACATCCGTGAAGTTGCCGAGTTCGAAAGGATGGTCGATACCCACAAGCAAAGGATATGACCCGACCTGGCGTCCGAACGTCACGTGTCCATCGACCTTCTCTGCGAACACATTGATAAGGACCGTTCCTCGAGGTAGGAGTCTCTGAAGCATGACTGCATCGAACTCCTCCCGGACCCAGGACTTGAACGAACGGAAAAGTTTAGGATCGATGGGTGTGCCTTCAATGCCGAGGACCTGGCGGATGTTCACTCGCCTGACCAGAAGCTGTTTCTCCAGGACCTTCTCTAGGAACTGTCTGTTCAGCTCGTAGGTCTGCGATGTCTCCCCAGGAAGTCCAGCGAGGAAGTTCAAGCCAGGTAGCAGGGTTGGTAGGCCTGTTCCTCCCACTTCCGATCCGACCTCGTTCACAAGCTCGATAGCCTTCATGCACTGTTCAGCTGTGGCGTTCAGGTTGCAGCGAGCCTGGACCTCTGGGTCTGCAGATTCCAGACCAAATGCCAGGACGTTCCCACTGGTGCAGTGCTCGACCAAGATCTCCAGGACCTTCCTGGCCTCATCTGGATGCTCAGCGATCACAGCGGGGTTCGCGTTATCGACATGCAGGACCTTGAGATGAGGTCCAGCTTTCCTGATGGCTTTGAACAGCTCCTCAACTGCAGTTGGGTTCGGGGTTGGAGTGTCGGTCTTCCCCAGTTCCTCGGTCCCATACGAAACGATGCAGGACTGGCCGCCGACCCGGATGTGTTTCACACCAGCTGCTACCAGTGCTTCGACCTCCTTGCCGATCGCCTCGGGTGATCTGAACTCAGGCCTGCCCTCACCGGGCTCCTTGCAGAACGCACATCCACCAGAAGCGAAACGGACGCATCCCTGGTATGTCTCGAGCTCAACAATGAGAGGGCCATCAATGTCTGGATGCTGTGAAACTACAGATGCTCCATCCGCCGACCACTGGTCCCATTCGGCCATGGTCCTTTCTCGAGAGGTTGGTTCACCCTGGAGCAACCCGTGGAGGTAAACATCCGCATCACCGGTAGGTGCATGCGTGAAAGCTTTAACAAGAGGTGACCCCTCAAAACCGGAAAGCTCGGACAGCGGTCCAGCATAGAGAGTGTCTACCCCCACCCTGGACGCCTGCCTTGCAGCCTTTATCGCTTCGGTCTCGGTCATGGGTGTGCCGCGAAGATACTTCCCAGGGACCAAGGCTCCAGCTATGATGCAGATCAGGTCCCTATCTCCGAACCGAGCTTCGGCCGGTGCAGACCTGAACTGGTCTACTGTCATGTATGAGATGTCATGTCCCTTTGCTGCTCCAGCAAGCAGCCTGGGATAAGGTGAGATGTAAGGTGGAACGCCTAGAATGGCAGGTTCATCGACGTATCCGTCCAAAATGAGGATGTCCATGGGATCAGAGCCCGCTGAAGATGTCCTCGAGCTCGGGGTCCAGCTCCTTGCTCTTCTCCTCTTTCTTCTCCTCAACCTGGGCCTCCATGGCCTTTCCAGATATCAGGTCGTCCACGTTCGTTTCCGAGTCCTGGACCGAGACCTGGGGTGCCTCTGCAGCCACCTCTTCCGGTGTCGGAAGGTCTGCTGGGGCAGGCTCTGGAGCTGGAGCGGGTTCGGGTGCAGGTTCCTGTGCGGGTGCTGGTTCAGGAGCTGGTTCTTGCGCTGGAGCAGGCTCTGGTGCTGGAGCAGGTTCCGGTGCAGGCTGCGGTGCTGGCTGTGGTGCAGGTGCCTGGGGTTGAGGTGCTGGTGCCTGTGGTTGCGGGGCTGGCTGCGGAGCTGGTTGTGGTTGAGGTGCCGGTTGTTGTGGTGGCTGCTGCATATGAGCAGGCATCTTCACCGGTAATGGCTGGCGAGGCTGCGGTGCCACTGCTGGCCTTGGTGCTGGCTGGGGCTGCTGATATGAACGGGCATTCTTGGATGGGTCCACCTTTGGCGCGATCTTGGGTGGTGCGCTTGGATCCGGGACCTTCGCGTCCGGCTTCGTCTTCCTCCAAACGTAGAACACCCAGTCGTTGTGCCGATTGGCCCTGTCGAAGGATGGGTCCTTCACTTCGACAAGGAGGTCGGCCTCAACGTCCTTCGCCTGCCTCTTGGCCTCGTTACGGATCTTGGTATCTCCCCAATCGAGGACGAACTCGAACGGCTCGTCCATCTGTTCCCAACCCTCTTCATTGAGGGATTCGAAGAAGAATTTGGTATTCCAACTGTCCACCTTGACGATGTACAGTTTCTTTTTTGAGAACAGACCCATTGTACTCCCTATCAATGTATCTGTATTTTAGATTAACTCCGAGTTTTGTTGAACCTCTCAATTGTGGTTACTGAAACTTCCGGTTTCTGGACACTTCTTAAGTTGGGTGATAAAGGATTTATAATCATCATCCTATGGCGTTATATGCACTCCCTCGAACGCCTATCGGTCGTGCTGATATGCGTAGTTCTCCTGACCCTCGGTCTTACGGCCATTTGTCTGCCTGCTGGAGGACAGACCCCTCCACCAGCTACAGGTGACTGGACGGTTTCCGATAACACGGTCATCAAGGGACAGGTCATCAACCTCACTGGGAACCTGACGATCACCACGAGCGGTCATCTGGTCCTGCGAAACTGCACGTTGGTCTTCAACTGCTCCACAGCTGGAGAGTTCACACTGGAGGTTGCTGGCTCCTTAATGGGCTCGAAAGGGAAGCTCGAGGCTTACAACACCACGTTCAAGTCCAATGGCACTGGGGCATACTGGTTCAAGTGTGCGGGGATAATGACGTTGGAGGAGTGTGACATCATGGATGTGCATGGGTCCCTCCTAGACATCATGAACCCTGGCGGCATCTACATCACTTCCTCTAATGTATTGATACAGGATTGTACAGTAACTCAGTATGCAGCATACGGGATAGTCGCATCCGGTTCTTCCCCCACTATTCGGGACACGACGGTATCTGGAAACCTGTCCACAGTGCTTTCGAGCATCGGGATCATGGTCTCCATCGGTTTCGGCGTGACCAACCCTGTTATCGATGGCTGTGATGTTTCCTACAACCTCGTTGGGATCCAGATCATCGGAGCTGGGATGGGGGTAGTCACTGGGGAGTACATGTCGAACACGCTCTCGTTCAACGGTGCTGGCCTTAATGTGATGATGGCTACAGCTGATGTCCATCACAACAGTGCTGCTTTGAACGCTGTGGGTATGGCCGGGCTGGGGGACAGCTCTACGTTCGGGTTCAACAATATAACCGCCAACGGGATGGGGATCGCCTTCAGCATGGGTTCGGATGCTTCTGTTGAGGACAATGACATCTCGCTGAACCTGGGAGCAGGGGTGATGGTCAATGGGTCCTCACCGGTGACCATTGATGGGAACACGATATCGACCAATGGTGCGTGGGGGATACTGAGCCAGGATTCGAATCCGGTCATTGAGGACAACACCCTCGAGGGGAATGTTGGGACGACCATAGAGGTGGAGAATGGGGTACCGACGATCCTCGATAACACGATCACCCTCGTTTCCAGAGGGATGTTCCTCGTTAACTGCACGGATATGAACATTCGCTACAATAACCTGACCGGTGGTAACGATGCTCTTGGTGTGGAGATGGTCGGCTGTTCATGTGATAGCTCGATAAACAATGTCCACGAAATCGACCTGGGTGATGGATCCACCGGCATGGTGATACGGTCCTGCGAGATGAACGTGAGCGTGATCGCAGACGCTGGTAGTGATTCTACGGGCATCACGATCACTGATAGCGATGTCATACTCGGTTGTAACGGAGTGGTCAATGACGGCTTGGGATTAGAGATAACCAACTCCACCGTCTTCGCAGATGGAATGTTCCAGACTGGTGGAGATGGTGTAATTATCACAGACGGGTCGAACGTTACCATGTACGATCTCAGGATCATTGGGACAGGTTTCCATCCTGGGACCGCCATCACTGTTGATGACTCTTATTTGAAACTTGTTCAGGTATTGATGTACGAGTTCAATTACGGTATGATCGCTACCTCATCAACGATATGGTCGATCTCGTCCACCTATCAGTTCATTGACAACTTGGCCTTCATCGGGACCGACCTTTTTGACCTGAACGAGACCTATACTTCAACAGGTGATGTGAATGGAAATCCTACTAACCTCCTTAGAATGACCCATCTGATAACGAACTCTACCGTTTCGAACATTCTATTGATCAAGTCCTACCACAAGTTCGTCGATTGCCCATCCTTCCTCGACGATATTGTCTCTGTAACCCCCTATGTCCATTCATCCTACGAGGTCTGCTGGACCACCAATGTCCGCGTCATCGACGGCCAGGGCGCAGAGGTGTCCGGAGCCGACGTCGAGATCACCGACAACACAACTACCATCTTCAACCAGACGACAACTGGCTCCGGTGGTCTCGCAGGGCCGTTCGTCATTCCTGAATATCGCGTCGAAGGCTTCACCCGGACCAATCTCACCCCCTACACCTTCAAAGCCTCCACAGCCACAGCCCGCGGCCAGACAACATCCGACATCCAGGCTCCATCCACTATCGTTGTCACCCTTGCAGACGACCTCGGACCAGGCCCTGTGGCATACCTTGGACCGACCCAGACGCACAACCCCGAACCTACGATAATGTGGGAGGAAGGCACCGACCCGAACGGTGACGACATCACCTACTCTGTCCGTATCGGCACTTGGAGCACAGGCTCGGACGTCGTTAACCTGGATGGGCTTGTTGATACCAGCCTTGCGCTTGACAACATGTCTACGCTGATGGACCTGGAGTATGGCCCAACCTACTTCATCCGGATCAAACCAGTGGACTCCACAGGGTTGTCAGGACCATGGACCCAAGCCACACTTCAACTTACCAACACCGCCCCTGTGTTCTCCACAGCAGGGCCGTTCCAGGTGGACATCGACGCAGACGAAGCCCTCAACTTCACGCTCAATGCATCCGACAGTGACGTCGGTCCTGTAGATGTTCTCACCTACGCTACAACATCCGACATTGAGGTGAACTCGACCACTGGCCAGGTCTACTGGGAACCAGGTCGCGAGGACGTCGGTATCCACTGCTTAAACTTCTCCGTGTCAGATGGCATTGGAGGCTTGGACACTCTGGAAGTGTTCGTCTCCGTCGTGTCCCTGGACCGTGTGCCCATTGCAGACGCAGGCGATGACCTAATCGTCTACGAAGGAGACCTCGTTGAGCTCGACGGCTCTGGATCCTACGATCCGGACGGTTCGACGCTTCTGTTCGATTGGACCGTCGAGGAAGGGAACGTCACCGTGAACGGTTCCTGGCTCTCCACCCCCAACTTCATCGCTCCTGCTCCTGGGAACTACAGCTTTGGGCTGGTAGTGACCGATGTGAACTCCTCTGTGTCCCCCATGGACATCGTTAACGTCACGGTGCTCCCAAAGATCATTCCTCCCCAGCCGAAGATCGTGTTGTTCAACATGTCCTATGGCCCTGCGCTGGGTTATCTGGACTCACAGTTCATCTTCCGAACCCAGGTCCTGTTCGTCAACTGGACGATCAACAACTGGACAGGGTTCTGGGAGAACCGGACGGGGTGGCTCATTCATCTTGTCATAGACGGTAACGACACTGGAGTTTCTCTCAATCCCATCGTCACGAACGCTTCCAAAGGACCAGACTACTTCGAGGCCAGAGTTGTCGGGACCTTCCTCGGTCTAGGCAACCACACGTTCGGATTTGTCGTGAACCACTCGGTCGTCGAAGGAGACCTCGGACCATACTCGGGATTGCGGGTCATTGAGGAACCAGCATCCACCGATGGTCAGGACGGTACCCAAGATGAACCTCAGGACAAGGGAGGGTCTGTGAGATACTTCTGGGTCCTGGTGGCTGTAGCGGTCGTTCTCACGATACTTTCCTGCTGTGTGCTCTACTTCTACATCCGGACCCAGCGTTCAGTTGAGGACCCTGACGGGTTCCCAGAAGGATACTGGCCGCACATCAAGCAGGGCCCTCCGGTCAGGCCGGTGGTTGATGCAGGTGAGGTCCAGAAGGAGCCTCCGAAAGCAACAGCGGACATCGATGGACCTGACCCTGACCAGCTGGCTCTTCCCCCAGCATCCGAGGATGTGGAGGAGGACGAGCCAGAAGACGAGGTTCCTGAGGATGAGGAGCCTGATGAGGACCTACCCGTGGAAGAAGATGCTCCGGTGATCGAAGAAGAGACCACCGATGAGGACGAAGACTTTTCCATAGAGCACGAGAAAAAGTCAAAAAAGCCAAAAAAGAAGAAATCCAAGCGCAAAAAGTGAACCTCGTTCAGCACATCCAGCGTCTCTTGGACACATTCTCTGACGAATGTTTCAAAATGCATCAATTCTCCAAATTCTGCGGTCACCTTTTTATAACCACATCTTCATGGTTTCTAAAGCGAGGCAAGAAGAGTGCGATATGTTCATATATTGCCTTTTTCATGTCATTGAAAAATCTGTTAACAAGGGATGATATCGCCCATCGCAGTTAACAAGTACGCAAAAACGAGGAGGTAATATTGTGGGATTGGAAACAGAGCTCAAAGAACTCAAAGGATCAGAAATTGCAGTCATAATGAACGATGGCCAGGCGTATCGTGGCATTCTCAAGAACTTCGATAAAGAGGTCCTCATCCTGGAAAACATTTTCGAGACCTCCAATGAGGATGTTGACTGGGTCGAGACCAAAGGCCAGAAGAAGGGCCCCTCCATCAAGGGATACATGCACTGGAGGAGGATCACCCTCCCCAAGGTCATAATCAGGAACCAGATGGTATTGAGGATCTGGCCCTGGGCCCCAGGCAAGCCGAAGAAGAAGTAAGCACTGCTCGATACAGATTAATAAGTCGAAGGTCATCCACGGTCATGCGCACCCGAGCGCTGGCCATGCTATTAGAGGGTCTGAGCCCACATAAGGACCCTACCCCCACATTGGAGCAATATCCAACTTCTGCAGACATAGCTGCGCATGTCGTAGACTGGATGCTTGCCCAGGGTGACGTCGAGAACAAGCGTATCGTGGACTTTGGGTGCGGGAACGGTATCCTTGGGATCGGATGTCTTGTCCGGGGTGCAGAGCATGTTACTTTTGTAGACATAGATGAGCGTTGCATCGAGACCACACGCTCGAACCTCGAAGCTCTGGATGAGGAATGGGGGATGTTAGATCGCTCCGAGCTCATCGTGTC
>JANQNL010000003.1 GCA_028279585.1 Thermoplasmatota archaeon | reverse complement strand
GAGGCACGGAGGGTCACGGTGGTGACACCAACGAAATTGGTCGCTGGATAGACCGACAGATAGTTGTTGTAGTCAATGGCCACGGAGATGAACGAAGCGTTCTCGTTGGAGACCACTGTGAAGTCTATCCTGTTGAGCGGGGTATCGATGTCAGTGACATAGTCTGGGAGGTAGACCGCCCTGTCCACTGGCACGTCCTCTTCGGTCACGATCGGTGGGACCGATGACCAGATCGGTGGGTCGTCTGGGACGTTCTGGACAGTCACGAAGGTGTCCTGGTATGGATTGATGGTATGGTTGAACTCCAGATCATCATCGCAGTAAACCCTAACCCTTACACTGTTGCCATACCAGTCACCCATGGCGTTTACGACAAGTCTGTTCTCCTCGTCCACGTATACGTCAAGGTCCTCACCTTCCATCTCGTCCAGTGGGTCCACGACCGCATCGTAGTAGAGGATGTCGTTCTCGATATCGTCGAAGTACTTGCCTTCGTCCATATCGATGGACTTGTCAACAGTTCCCTCGTCCATGGTTATGCTCTGGAAGCTCATGTAGTCTGTGAACGGTTCGTCGTTGACCGACTTGACGACCACCTTGAACTCGTTGGAATACCAACCGAGAGGTCCAGCAGGAGCATCTCCACCATTGTCGTAGGCGTAGATCCTTGCCCATGTTAGACCATACCAGTTGGTCTTCTGTGTCGCATCGGCCTTGATGAAGTAATCATCTACGATGCTCAACTGGACATAGTCCTCTGAACCATCCTGTTGTATGATGGAATACGTCAGGTCATCCACGTGATCGTAGTCGTCCTCGAAGTACTGCCGCACATCAAGAAGGTTCTCGTCAATCGTATCTTCATTGACCGTTAACGTCGGAATGTCCTCCGTCATCTCTGGATGTGTGTTATACTCTATCTTGAGGTCGCTTATGGTGAGCTGTCCGGGGGAGTTACTGTTGATCATGATCCTGAAGTCCATGTCACCAGTATCCTTTTCAGGTATCAGCTCGTTGAGCTCCACCGTAAGGTTTCCGTTATGGTTGTTCTTGTGAACCTGGGTGGTCCAGTTGTAGTGAATGTCCAGGTCATAGGCAGTTACCTTACCGATACTTGCAGAGTAGGTGTTTATCGGGATCCTCAACAGGTGGTTGCCCCAGCCGTCAATGTAGTGTACTACACCTGCTGGAGGTGCTGCGATGATCGAGTTGAGCTCTGCTGTGATATCAGCACTGGACTTGCCCTTGAACGAGGCTGGCTCTGTCCACTCGTTGTCACCATCGTCACCGATGTCCAGCTGGACATTTGATGGATAGGTAACAGAGAGCTTCCACCAATCGACCTCGTCCTGGTTGTAGCTTGTTGCGATGATATCCATAAGCTGGTCACCATCGAAGTCTGCGATGTCAACACCCCAACCGTAGTTGAAGTTTGAATCCACAGTATGCTTGGTCCAGGTCTGGGTATGTGGGTTGTCAGGCTCCTCGAACCAGAGGACCTGTGCACCATAGTAGTCAGTGATGACGACATCCCAGTATCCATCGTCGCCGATGTCCTTGACACGCAGACCGCGTGGATACATGTATCCGCCACCGGTATTGATGGTGTGGAACTCCCACTCGTCAACCTGTGTAGGATCGTCAGGTGCCTCGACCCACTTCACATGATAGTACATCTGTGTATATACTAAGTCAAGGTCGCCGTCCCAGTCGATATCCACGATCTCGACACCGTATGGGTATCTGAGACTGGAACCGAGCTGGTGCTTGGTCCAGGAGGTCGCGCTGTTCGGGTCAGCAGGACACTCATACCAGTTGAGCTGTCCGCTTGAATAGTCGTTGAAGGTCACAGCAGCATCAAGGTCGCCATCATCATCGATGTCGCCAAGCTCGATGTCGAACGGTCTATTGGCGGATGTATCGATGTTGTGGGCGGACCAGGAGTTGGTCGGATCGTCCGGTGCTTCATACCATCGTATTGCAGCTGATCCATAGTAGTAAGAGGTGGCTGCAATGTCGACGTTTCCGTCACCATCGATATCTCCTGATGCCAGACCACAAGCGGACTGTAAGCTCGTCGTAATGGTCCTTCTGGTCCACACAGGTGGCTGAGCACCGTTGTTATCGTACCAGTACAGAGAGCTTGATGAATAGTGGGTTGCGACGATGTCGTTATCACCATCATCATCGATGTCCACCATTATGACATCATATGGAGAGTTGGCATTGTTATCGACTATATGCGCAGGCCATTTACCATTGGCCGGAGTCCCATCGTTCTCGTACCAATAGATCTTGTTAGAGCCGTATGCCGCGACAACGGTGTCATTGTCACCGTCGCCATCGACATCATCGGCATAACAGCCATACGGTGACTTGAGACCTCCGGGCTCGATGGTATGATCATCCCAAGAGGCTCCATTCCCCGTACCAGCGTTCTCATTGAACCAGACCTGACCGGTGCTGTAAGAACCGTCACAGACGTCCATATTGCCGTCGTTATCGATATCCGCTAGCTCAAGCGCTCGCGGATATGTGCATGTATGTACTGTCCTCTGGCTCCATGCTCCACCTGTCGGGTTGGATGTGTAGAACAGGTATGTGGCACCGCTGTAGTAGGAGGTTACCACTACGTCGATACCATTGGAACCATCAACCTGACCTACCTCGAGACCGTAGACGGTCCGTAGGTTCTGATGGATGATGTATCGTGTATAGGTACCAGACCACGGGGTTCCGTCATTTCTGAACCATTTGACACCAGCGTTATTATTGCTACTGTAATAGCTCGACGCTGCTACAATATCGGGCCAAGTATCCCCGTCAACGTCACCTATACGTATGTTCTCTGGATAATAGATCTGGTTCGAACCTACTAGGTTGGTCGACCATGAATTGGTACCTTTTGGATTGGAAGGACATTGGGCCACGTAAATGTGATAGCTACCATACCTGTGGGCCCATGCTACGTCCAGGTCACCATCTTTGTCGATGTCTGCCATGTCGAAGCCATAGATGTATCCATAGTAGTAGGAGGTTCCACGATAGATACCATGCTGGGTCCAGGTTCCAGTTGGGTTTGCTGGTGCTTCATACCATACAACGTTGTAGGAGCTGGTGTAGTAGGAGTAATAACCACAAGCGGCCACAGCCACATCAGGGTCTCCATCACCGTCGATGTCTCCGACACGAACCTCTGCTGCCTGTCTCAGACCGGTCTTGATGGTATACCTGGTCCAGGAGGACCCGTCGCCGTTGACGTTCCTATACCAGTAGACAGCTCCTGTGGAGTAGTCTGCCAGGGACACGACAACGTCGTTGGCGCCATCCTCATCGATGTCTGCTATCTGAACGTCATATGGGTATCTGAGACCCTCTGCGATGACAACCATGCTCCACTGGGATGCGGAGGTAGGGTTGCTTGGGCACTCGAACCAGACGACCTTACCAGCGTAGTAGTCGTAGCTTGTGAGGGCGACGTCGTCGTCACCATCTCCATCGATATCACCGTGGTCCATGCGCCATGGGTTCTTCAGACCACCAGCACCTACAAGATAATCAGAAACGCCTGTGTTGACGAACCTGCCCTTGACGCCGATGTCTGCGTCCGAAACTGTCGCGTCGGCGGGGAGGTAGAAGTGCGAGGTCGTTAGCTCGGCAGCTCCTGTGTACTGTGATGTTTCAGATGTGGTGTTCGTCGTGAAGTGGTCCTGATGGCCGAACTCGCCATATCCTGGACCGTGGTAACCCCACTCTGTATCACCATCTCCACCGAAATCGATGGAAGGATACAGGCAGTAGTCACCGTTCTCATCAGCAGAAGTCGTAACGTTCATAGTCGCGGACGAGACCGTTATTCCAGTAGGCACTGTATAGACAGTTGTTCCATCAACGCCTTTGGTGGAAAAGGTTACGGTCTTGTCGACCCCAGATGCGAATCCTACCTGGGTGGTGGATTCTGCCGTATCGATCGCTACAAGCGGAACGATAAGGAATGCCAATGCTACAAGCAGTGGCAAGATCATTTTCGAGAGAGTTTCCCTGTTCGGGTTCCAGTTAAAAGACATCCATATACCTCCAATATGTGTTGTCGTCAGTTGAAATTGCCCATTTTTTTCTATAGGGCGGTTTGTTTTGACTTTGATAGGTAGAGTGTAGACTATATAACCTAATATTGATACACAATTTTCATTTTATTTAAGCGTTATTGGTAATTCCTAGTACATGAACATTCTCTAAATATATACCTAGAAGAATGAGCCAGGGTAAAAAACGCTCAAGCCTCGATCAGCTGAAATTACCTGTTCTAACCCGCCGGTGGACGAGAAATTAATATATAACAGGAGATTATATGGAAACACCTGGTACCTTGAGGTGTCATTATGCTCGTAGAGATCACTGACTTTCTGGACAAAGAGGTCTTCACAAACAGGGCCAAGAGGCTTGGAACGGTGACCGAGGTCATTATAGACAACGAGTCGAACAAGGTCCATGAGCTTTTGCTAGAGGACACCAACGAGGAACTTGTTGAGAACTCGGTGGCCCTTGGCGTTCCTTTCAGGTGGATCCAGTGCAACGGTGAGATAATCATCCTGCGCTACTTCCCTGGAAAGATAAGGATGAAAGAGGTCCAGCGCAGGTCCGACAAAAAGCCCAAGCAGCGTGTCGTCAAGACCCACTTCACAGAAGAGGGACATGACGCTGGAAGAATCTGGAGATAACTCCGGACCAAAATATCCACAAAGAACCGTTCAAAGCAGCTTACAGCTTAGCGTAGCGTAGCTTTGAACGGCCCTTCTTTCTTTTTGGGCCGGTGTTATCTTCTAGATCTCTTAGCGAGATAGTGAGCTTATCTTTTGAAATTCCAAGCATCGGTCGAGTATTTCTCCTCGACCAGCTTCTGGATCCTCTCCATTTCCCCCACTGTGAACTCTCCCTTTTCGATCCTGACCCCGAACCTGTCCTCGAACTCCTTGACCAGCGAAGCCTTGAGCTCCTCTACACCAGGCGCATCCCCGGTCTCCTGTTCGATGGAGGAAACGTAACCAGAGCGCTCCACCTTGAGGACCTTCTCGATGGTCTCCGGGTCTGTCCTCAGAATTACCGTCCCATGCTGGAGGATCGCTCCGGTCTTATGGGTCTGGGCATTGCCAGAGACCTTGTGGCCATTGATCAGGACATCGTTCGGAGGCTTGTAGTCTGCTTTTATTCCAAACCCGTCCAGTGCATCGATGATTATGCCGCATACGGCTTCGAACGTAGCCTCGATGCCGTCTGCTAGAAGGGACTTGGTCGCAAGTCCGTAGATGAGCTGTCCCTCGTCGGTGTAGATCGTCCCGCCACCACTGGTCCTGCGGACGACCTTCACTCCCAACTCTTTGCACATCTCCAGGTCCACGTCCTCTTCTATCTTCTTGAAGTAACCGACCGAGACCCCTGGAGGCCTGCGTCTGTAGAAGTGGAGGGTGTCTGGACACTCGTCCGCCCCTCTGGAGTGGGCGAGCACTTCGTCTGCAGCTGTAACGAAATATGGGTCTGCGGCATCTGTGTCGATAAGCCGCCAAACCTGGTCTGGCATATGGCCTCTCCAGATTTAGTGATGGGCCATCCAGGACATCTTCTCTATCGGGAAGACCAGGGATGTCTTGGGGGTCGTGACCTCGGCGAACTGGACCACGAACCTTCCAGCGGCCTCCTCGTCTGGAGCCTCGAACAGCATGAACGCGTCCGGCCTTCCGAACATCCACAGGGATTCTTTGATAATTATCCCTTCAGGCACGACAGGGTTCTTGAACAGTTTAATGGCCTGGGTGTAATTTCCCGGAAGGATCTCTAGAAAGGTTATGAACATCATGTGAACGCCTCACACTGGAACTGGGCGCTAATATACTACTCCCCATATATAAAGTTTCGATAGTCTGACAACCACTGGGCAAACTTAAGTACCTTGGTGTGGTTTTGCAAACTGGTGTGAGAAATGCCTCCAAAAGCAAAAGAGGTCAAAAAGTGCGATGTGGTCGGATGCGAGGCCGAAGCTGAGAGGTCTGTATCTCCCAAAAAGGTCGGTAGTATCCTTAAGCTCAATGAGATAGGCCGCGGTCGGGCACACCTGTGCAAGACCCACTATCGTGAGTTCAAAAAGGCCACGAAAAAGGACAGACAGCTCGACAGGGTCGGCTGGAAGTAGTTGTTCCTCAATTCCTCCGAGGGGAGGCCCACATATTTATACCCCCTCTGTCAATGGTTCCTCGTGAGCCCGTGCCCGAGAAGAAGCCTCTAAAAAAGATGAAGACCAAACCGAAGGCTCAACCTGAACCTCAGCCCCAACCTCAAGGATGGAGCGAAAGGCCACACCGCCAGGAGTACCTGAAGGAACAGCAAAAGCCTAAGGGTAAGCCTCCAAAGAAGAAGAAGCCTGGAAAGGGTTACAAGACCGCCATGCGCAAGGTCGCAAGCCTTTGCAAGCGCATCGGTCAGCTCAACATGCTCTTCGCCCTAGGTCTTGTGGTCGCTATTCTCGGGACCACGATCATCTCTTTGGTCATGGGAAATCAGGGACTCATGTGCTGCACGTTCTGGGTCTGCTCCACGGTCTACATCGGAGGAGGGCTACTTGCAGCATTGGGATTCTTACTTGGACTCATCGTATGGTTGATGACCTTCAGGGTCCAGGACCTCAAGACCGACAAGGACCTCTATTGGGGCGTTGCCCTGAACATCGGCTCCTTGTTCATGTATGGTCTGGCGACAGTGGTATACTTCTTACCACTGGCCCTTGGTTGATCACTGGTTAGGATCGGTGAGCATGTCCAGCCCGTTCTGTTGAGCGGGAGCTGGTTCCATAGGTTCCAGCTGTGCTACCGGCTCAGGCTCTGTCATCTGTTCCATTGGAGGGGTTGCCTCCGGGACAGGCTGTGCCATTGGGTCCTGGTAGGGTTCCATCTGTGGCTGCTCAACAGGCTGCATGGATGGGTCCTGATACATTGGCTGTTCCGGCTGCGCTGCAGGGTCCTGATACATTGGTTGCTCCACAGGCTGGGAGGGATCCTGGTACATCGGCTGCTCAACAGGCTGCATCGCTGGGTCCTGCTGGACCGGCTGTTCTGCCGGAGTAGGCTCCTCGGGAACTGGTGCTGGAGCCTCAAGTGCAGGTTCATCCCCACCCTTCTTCTTCATCACCAGTATCACCACGACGACAAGTGCGATGACCACAAGCAGGGCCAGGACGATGAGTGGGATGATCCACCACAATCCTGCAGCTTCGAGGCCTGAACCACCGGAGCTTCCGCCACCGCTTCCACCATCCGTACCATTGGTACCACCACCGCCTCCAGTTCCATTACCAGTATCGTTACCGTCCGTGGTCCCACCGTCGGTCCCGTTGTTATCGGGGATCACAGGTTCTGTGACGTTTACTAGGATGTATCCTACGGCCGAACCACCCTTACCATCTGTGACGGTCAAGGTCACATTGTGGATACCGGCCTCCAGGAACTCATGCTCGATGGACTGACCTTCCTTGGCATCTCCAACTTCGAAGTCCCAGGAATAGGTAAGCTCGTCCCCATCCTCGTCTGAAGCATCGGTGGTGCTCAGGGTGACCGTGAGCTCCTCTACACCACCGGAGTATGACAGATCTCCGAGGACCGGGGCGTCGTTTACGTTGTTGACCCTGATGATTATCTCGGCGTAGGACTCCTCGGCCGCATCCTCCACAGTGACGTTCAACTGATGGTCGCCTACATCTTCCTGGAGTGGGAAGAACCCGAACTCGCCTGTCGGGGAGAACGTGAACCTGTCATTTGTGAAGTTACATGAAAAGGTCACATCATCACCGTCTGGATCATCGAACAGGGTCGTCCAGTTCGCCTGCTCATCCTCAAGACAGGTCAACACTGTGGCGTCTGGTGTGTAGGTTATTGCAGACTTACCGACCGGCTTGAAGGATGTGATGAACGGCATGTCGTTGGTCGGATGGACAGTGATCTTCAGGGTCACGTGATCGAACATCAGGTCATCCTCGAGCACCGAGGCGTTCACCTCTTTAGCGGTCAGGTTCACCCAGATCACACCGACATCGTCCTGGGTCGGGGTCACGTTGAACGCATCTGCTCCAGCTTCGATCATGAACAGAGTGTTGTTCGTCATGAACTCGACATCATCACCATCGATGTCGGACGCTTCCATGTCCACTGTGAACGGCATGTCCTCGTAGGCGTCGAGCTCGATGATGTCGGTCGCAACGGTAGTGCCATCGACCTTCTCGAGGACCGGAGCATCGTCGGTCGGGTTGACGGTGACGTTGAACCAGTTGCTGTAGATGAAGAGGTCATCGATGGTGTCTGGAACATCGTCGATACCATCATCGAAGACCTTTATCCTGAACTCCTCGCGCCCATAGAAATTCGCAGGTGCGGAGAAGTCCATCATGTAGTCGTCATCGGATTGGGAGGCCATGATCGTGGTCCCCCCCCTCTGTTCGATGTTGACGAAATAGATGTCCTGATTGTCATCGGAGAAGTAGGTTGTAATGTTGATGAGACCAACACCATCTCCATCCTCGTCGAACGCTGAATCCGGGATGTCAGTGTCCTGGGTGGGCTCGGTGTTGGTGAAGTAGTTCACAGTGAGACCGTGTAATCTGACCTTGCCGCCCAGTCCGACCGTGACGTTGATCGGGATGGTCACAGGATCGGTCACTGCTGCATCGATGTAGTCCTGCAGCTCATCTGCGAACTTGGAATCGTTGAAGACAACAGAGGTGTTGAGCTCCTCGAACTGGTAGAAGTCGTTGTCGCCATCATCTCCGACATCTACGCCAACTTCAGCTGGATAGCCATCGACCGGGGGAACTGAGACATTGATGCCGACATAATCCACATCCAGCTGGTAACTGGTTGCTGACACGGTCTCATTGCAGGTGATCAGAAGGTAAATGTCGTCTGCGGTGTCGACATAATGGTCAAAACCTGATGTGAACTGATGTGAGATGTCCCTCTGAGTAGATACCGTGTTCGACTGGAACTCGTTGTAACCTACCGTATCCCAGCCTGTCTTGGTGTTGTTCCAGATAAGGAAGTATGTGAAGTGCCAAGCGTTCATGGTGGCTGAGAAGGGCTCATAGAAGGCCCCCTTCATGTATGGTTCGAAGTATTCGTAATCGGTCTCGTTCATTCGGAACCTGTGAAGTGTATATGGTTTGTTTCCGTCCTGGTTCGGCACGAACTTTGCGAACACTGTGTCCTTTGGATGGACCTGATTGTATTGCGCGTTGGAGAACAAGTTCACCTTGAGAGTGGATGGGCTATTGCCTGATGGTGATGCGAACTCTCCATACCAGGCCTGGTTGTTGGTCGTGTCCGTGTACTCGAGTCTGGTCATGCCTCCTGCGACGATATGCTCCTGTCCCTCGACCTCCATCTCGGCAGAGACAACACGGCATCCAAGTGGTAGCTCTATCTCTGTCAGTTGGCTACCTGGCAATGGGAACGTCATGGTCTTTTCCAGGGCCAGATCGAATCTGTCCTGAACAAGGTAATCTCGGGTCTCGGGCTCTGCGGGAACCGTCATCATCGGAAGAAGACAACATATTACCAGCAGAGTACACAGAATAAGGGGTCTAAGTAAGCGCATATCACCAGCTCCATAGAAGTCGAACTAACAGACCAAAAAATTACAGGAATCTTATGCTACTTGTATTATTCTATTCCGTTTTCGTAGTATTACTACGATAACGTCGGATTCAGTACGATAAGCATATGGCATATGTCTATGCCAGGAAAACTAACGATGTCTCGTTGCGATAAGTGCCTGGCCAGCAGAGATCCCACCATCCCCTGCGGGCAGTCTGGAGTGGAACACAGGCTCCATTCCTCGCTTTCGGACAGTAAGCTCGAACGCCCTCATCACTGCCCGGTTCAGGGCGACACCGCCTGTAAGGCCGACAAGACCATTTGACGCATGATCGCATGCAACGTTAGTCAGGCGAGAGACCGTGTCCAGGGCAAGCTTCGCAGCTTGTCCCCTCAAGTCTCCAGCCTTTAGCATCTCTGCGTAGGCAGGAAGGAACTCGACCTCGCCATGCTCGTTCGCTCCTTGGTCTGTGGGTTCCCAGCCTTTCTCCAGGTGCTTGTTCAGAAGCGGCTCGAGCCTCATGGCCGGCTCCCCGTCGTAGGTCCTCTTTGTGCAAAGACCTGTCTCGAACGCCAGGGCATCGAAGAGTCGACCCATGCTCGAGGTCTTGACCGCCTTGGGAATGAGCTTGGTGATGATGTCCTTCTCCTCGGGTGGCACCCCGTCGTAGTCAAGCTCCAGTTGGTGTCGGATCGAGAGGACAAATCTACGCGGGTCCATGACCGCTGCATCCCCACCGGGTATCGGAACGTACTGCAGGTGAACTGGTCTGACGTAGCCGTCGTGTTCAACAAGCATCACCTCTCCCCCCCAGATCTGGCCATCGGTCCCGTAACCGGTACCATCTATGTCAACGACAGCGAACTGTCCATCGAACAGCTTGTCCTGCGGTCCGTTCGGGTTCTGCCAAGCATCTGCCTGAAGGGAAACTGCGTGAGCATGATGGTGCTGCACCTCCACAAGGTCAGATCCCCACTCCTTCGCAAGGTCCTGGGCCAGACGACGCGTCGCATATCCAGGATGCATGTCGAGGGCAACGATCTCTGGCGGTTCAGGGTTGGTCAATCCTCGGAGATGGTCCAGGGCGTCCTCGAGGAACTGCAGGACACGGACGTTCCTGGTGTTGCCGATGTACTGGGTCGTGTAGAACCGACCGCTGAACAGGACGCAGCCGCTGACATTGCGTTCAGGACCGAAAGCGACCACTGACCTGCTTCCTTCAAGCATCGGCTCTGGGATGGACATTGCGTCCGGGACCTGTCCGCGAGATTTTCGGATGAGGATGTTGTGGACCTTTTCGTTCATGTCCCTGTACTCCACCCCGACCGTGTCATCCACCCTCTGAACGATCTTGCGGTTGTGGAGAAGGACCATGTCCAGGTCCAAAGAGAAGGCGGCTTCGTGGTCTATCGCCATAGGCTCGCCCGAAGGGTTTGCCGAGGTCATCACCAGAGCGTCGAGGTTTGCTGGAAGGTGATGGAACATGAGGTTCTGGATGGGGCTGTATGGTAGGAACATCCCAACGTTGTCGAGACCCGGGGATATCAGGTCCAAAGGAGCTTTGGAACGAAGGATCGCTATAGGTCTTCGGGGATCTGCGAGGATCGAGTCCTTCCCGATGTGAGCGTAATGTCTTGCGACATTGAGGTCCCTGACCATTATCGCGAAGGGCTTGGCGGGCCTGTGATACTGCTCCCGAAGTCTGGGCAGAGCGTCGAGGGTGGAAACGATGTGCATGCCCCCCCAGGTCTTGACAACTCCGACCTTGCCTTCAAGGATCAGCTTTGCGAAGGCCGCTATCGGATCGTCTGTGGGTTGGAGTTCGCGCCCCACAAACAACTCCATCCTGGGGCCATCATCTGGACAAGAGAGCGTCTGTGCGTGGAACCTCCGGTCAAGCGGGTCTTCGTACTCCGAAGTGCATTGTTCACATGGTGAGAACGGGTCCATGGACGTTCGTTCCCGGTCGTAAGGTACACCGGTTATGAGGCTGTAACGCGCACCGCAGTTGGTGCAATTGATGAACGGATAGAGGTATCTGGATGCGTCCGGGTCGAAGAGCTCCTTGGCACAATCATCGCACATCGGTGTGTCTGGGGGAAGGTCGGAATGGAGAGCACCCTTGGTGGAGTACTTGATCTCGAACCCTTCGTCCGGGAGCCCATCTCCATTATCGTCCATGAACTCTACGTGGTCGATCCTGGCAAGAGGGACAAGGTCCGCTTTCAGCTTCTCAACGAACTCATCGCCTTTTTCCCACTCGCAGTCAAGGACGACCTCCACATTGGAGCCATTGTTCCTGACGTATCCCCTTAATCCCATTGAGGATGCAACACGGTAGACCAGGGGCCTAAAGCCAACGCCCTGGACGACTCCCGTGAAACGAAGTAACAAATGCCACCTCACTCAAGCTCCAGAACCTTCAGGAGCTCGTCGATGCCCTCACCGGTCTTGGCATCTGTCAGGACAACGGGGAGGGTCTGTTTTATCTTTTTGAGGTCAGAGACGATCCTTTCCGGGTCCACACCGACCGCCTCTGCAAGGTTGATCTTGTTGATGACCACCGCATCTGCAGTGCCCATGATGACGGGATGCTTTCGGGCCATGTCGTCGCCCTCGGTGGTCGAGATAACAACTACACGCTTGGTCGTCCCGAGCGGGAAGTCCGCAGGGCAAACGAGGTTCCCCACGTTCTCGATGAAAAGGAAATCGATATCAGCAAGAGGCATATGCTCAAGGGCATGCTCTACCAGATGGGCGTCAAGGTGGCACTCCTTTCCAGTGTTCAGGTTCACCACGTGCTCGGTGTGCTTTTTGAACCTCTGGAAGTCATCATCACCGGTGACGTCACCGGAGATGCAACCGCACCTGGAGCCACCGATCCTGTCCATGATGTTCTCGATAAGAAGTGTCTTGCCTGAACCGATGGAACCCATGAAGTCGAAGGCTTTGACGCCATGCTCTTGAAGGTGCTCCAGGTTGTGCTCGGCCAGATGTTCGTTGGCCTTGAGCAGGCTGAGTTCAACGTCCTTTGTGACAAGTTTATGCATGCTAGGTCCTCCCGGCCTATAGCAGATTTGAAAATCCAAATGGGACCACAACAACAGGTGTCTCGGTCTTCTCCCTGATGTCCGAGACTATCCACTCCGCCACTAGCTGGTCCTCGGAGGTGCCCATGACTATGAGACTGACCTCATGGTCATCGGCGAACTTAAGGAGGGTCTTGATGACAGGGCCCTCTTCTAAGAAGGTCCGGACCTTGACACCATGCTCCTCGCCATACTGCTTGAAGAGGTTCAGGGCCCGCTTGCCGTCGGCCTCTGCCTGCGGGGAGGCAAGCTGCAGGTCCTCGATGATATGGACCACAAAGACCTCGCCGCGCATGCGCTTGGCCATCTTGATGATGTAGGCCGCACGCTCCCTGGCTGGAATGTAACCTGCAGTGGGAACGAGCAATCGCCTTGGACCATCAGAACCTTCTTCTTTTGGCATCGACCCTGGAACCAGATGTGGCTATAAAATTGTTGTGTCAGCCCATGCCAACGCCAAGGCTTGCGAACACATACTGGAACAGGATGAAGATGACCACTGCCTGAAGGAACAGCATCAAGCAGATGTTCACGGTCAGACCAAGCTTCATCCAGCTGTCCACTGCCATTGGTACCTTGGCAGTCTGATACTTTCTGATACCCATGGATGAGAGGGATACGCCGATGGATGCTGCGATCATCAGAAGTTGGTCCACTATGGTCACAAGTGCAAGTCCTGTGGTCATGAAGAAGTCCGGGGAACTGATGTAGATCATCGCTGAGACCATTAGGACGAAAAGTTCGATTATCGTGACCACGGCCGCGATTATCACACCAATGCGGGCGAAGTACCTACCACGGAAATAAGCATCAGACGAGGCGAAAGGAGATGTGTCTGGGACCTGCCTTGGAATGAACGGGTAGATGGGGGGTGGGGGCATAAAGCCAAGCTTGGATGGTGGGGGAAGTTCCTCGTCGTCCATCTTCAGCCTCCGGTCAACAGCACTACGATCCCGATGATGAACACCACAAGGGCCAGTACGATGCAGATTATTATGAAGATGATCAGGACTGCAACCGCCAGTAGCAGTGAGAACGCAGAACACAGCGTACCCATGATAGCCGCAAGACTGCCCTTCCTTGCGGGATGGGCCGAGATGACGGACATGGAGGATGTGCCGAACGAGACACCAATGAGACCGGTGATAGCAGAGATGAGGTACGGACAAGCGGTCAGGCACATGCAGACCACCGATGCACCGGATGTCCACGGCAGTGCGGCGAACGATATGAGCATGGATACGATGTAACCCAGCATCATGGTCAGGGAAAGCAGGCCCATGATCAGGGACACCACGGACCCTGCCACCACGGATTCGTCCTCGTCCCTGTGCCTGTGGCGCTTGGACTCCCGCTGGTCGATGTACTCGTCCCTGGAACGATGGTCTCCGTAAGGTGGCTCTACCGTCCTTCGAGGGGGTTCGTGCCATGGAGGATAGTGGGTCGGGGGAAGCCATGTTCCCTCTGGCTCTGCTTTGGCCTCCTTCTTCTTGCTCGAGCGTTTCTTCTTTCTCTTCTTCTCGGGCTTGGGTCTATCCTTAGGGGTCTCTACCTTTTCGTGCTTGGGCTGCTTGACCAATGCCTCAGAATCGTCCACTTTGATTGAACGCTTCTTGGACATGTCCCTGTCCAGCGGGTCCTCCCCGCTTCGCATCATCCCCTTACGCTTTAGCTTATCGGAGGCATCTTCATCAGCCACTACGGATCACCTACATCCACACGTCGTCATCATCTTGTTTTGGACGCCTCTTTCGACCTTTGCCTTTCCGCCCCTTGCGACCCTTACCCTTCCTCCTCCGGCGAGGTGGTTCTTCCTCCTCCTCTTCCTCCTCTGGCTTCCAGATCTTGGGTTCCTCAGCGGTGTCGTGCATAACGACCTCGCCTTCTGGCTCGTGCATGAAGACCTCTTCCTCGGCCTCGTGATAGTAGTCCTCGGAACCAGTATCTTCAGAGTCGAACTGGTCCTCGAAGTCGTCGTAGCCCTCATCATCATATTCATCATCGTAGTCATCATCGTAATCGTCGTCATACTCATCGTCGTAGTCGTCCTCTGGCTCCTCATCCTCTTCGTCCTCCTCCTCGGGTTCAGGCTTGTCCTCCTGTTTACCCTTCATGACGAACACGACCACTATCACAATGACCACGAGCAATATGACAAGAGCTGCAACGATAAGCAAGATCAGTCCGTTCTCCTCAAGGAAGTTCTTGTCCTCTCCGTCAGAGCTCGAACCACCATCGGTTCCACCGGTGACGTTTATCCAGAACTTGACGGCCGTTGTATCCTCGCCGTCATTGACCCATACCGTGATCTCATGAGTTCCGGCCTGGTTGTTGGACGCTGTGAAGGCCATCCTTCCATCGGTGTCGATGTCGAACAGCTCGGTGTTATCTGTGTAGGTGAAGGTCGTGGAGTCAGGGTCCGTTACCACTAGCTGATGGCTCCATGACTGTCCCACGGCGACCTCTGCATTTGGTGGTGTGGTGACCTGTGGTGGATCGTTGTCCCCAGTGACGGTCAGTGTGAACGTGGTAGTAGCGGAGGCCCCACCAGAGTCCGTGACCGTTATCACGATAGTGTGTACTCCAACATCATCATCCTGTGGAGTGAAGTTGATGTATCCAGTCACAGGATCGATGTCGAAGACATCCGTGTCATCAGAGAAGTTCAGGGCATCCCCTTCCACATCAGAGGCCTGCACCCAGTACGAGACCGGGAGCTTCTCCAATGCTGTTGCAGCGCTTGTGAAGTTGATGACCGGAGCGTCGTTGACTGGGGTAACTGTGACGTTGAATCCCTTGGATACTGTGGTTATGTGGTCTGTGACCCAGAAGATCACTCCGAACTCACCGTTCCAGTTGGCTAGGAGAGAGATGTCCAGCTTTCCAGCTGGGTCCAAGGTCACAGTGTTCGGTCCAGTGGCCACTACCCACATGGTCAGATCGTTCGTGGAATTGTCAATGTCCGTGACCGTCGCTCCAAGGTCCACCAGGTCGTCACCTAGAGCGTCCTCGGCGATAGTCAGGTCCGTGAGGTTGCCGATCTTTGGACCCGCGTTCCCGTACAGGATCTTGAACGCCTTGTTGTTACCATAGTTCTTCTCGAATATGGACTGGTCCCAGTTGACGTAGATGAAGACCGCATGCTCTGAGGAGTTGACCGCAAGGTCGAAGTTCCAGTCCGTGTAAGTTCCAGCAGCTGGGCTGACGGTGGTCGTGGTTATCAGCCATCCACCCATTGTCCTGTTACCGCTGAATGCTTCCACCACTACCATGGAAGCCGCACCGTCACCTTTGTTCGTGATCCTTGCTGTTATCGTAACGTTCTCGCCGGGTACTCCCCAGCCTTGTGAGAAGCCGATACCCGATTGGGTCACCTCGTACTCTGGAGGTTCGACATAGACCGTGAACGAGGCGTTGTTGTTGGTGTAGTCCAGGTCACCCGTCATGTTGAAGACGACGTGTACCTGCTTCCATCCACCTGTTGGTGTCCAGGTGGTCTCGATGTACTTAGCAAGTCCACCTGCTATGGAACCGAGGTTGAACTCGGAGCCGATCATGACACCGCCATCGTTCGGGTCGCCCTCGTAGAAGGCACCGGTGCAGCCGGAAGCGACGAGCTCTCCGCCGTTGACCACTGTGGCGTTCAGGGTGATGGTGTCTCCCTGGACAGGGTCTGTTACATCGCGCTTCAGGAGCGCATCCCAGGTCTGCAGGTCTGCAGGGGCCGTGAGGACCGTGGCGTTCACGGTCTTTGGATAGAAGTTGTGGCTTGAGACCGTAATGGTAAGGTTGTCCAGGTTGTCAAGGGTCAGCTGAAGCTTCACCTTGCCATTGGCATTTGTCCAACCATACTGGTACTCGTGGTCGTTCTGAACACATACCAGAGAGTAGAGCTGTGGTGCTCCAGCGCCACCTGTGACCGTGAACGTCGTGTTCCTGGTACCGGTGTAGATCTGGTCGTGGGAGACGAAGATCTCTGCCGGGGCCTTGGTGTAGATGTCTACCTCTGGGCATCCCAGAAGGATGTAGCCATACATGTTAGCGAGGATGGCCTCCCTGATGTTGGCGATGTAGAGGAGCTCGGCATTGTACTGCCACATGGTGCGTCCGAGGCATGCGCCCTGCCTGGTGTAAATGTTGTTGTAGCTTGTGTTGAAGAAGTTCGACCAGAACCTCTCCTCGAGCCACCAGTTGCCCTCGGACTTGTCCTGCATCTCACCGCGATATGACTCGCCGACAGAGCTGACAAAGCCGATGGCTCCGCCGTTTGGAGCGTAGAGGAGCTTCTGCTGGTTCGTGTCGTCGGTCTCGGAGATGTTTGCTGCGTCGCATGCTGCTGCGTAGAAAAACGGAAGCTTATCCCCGTTGTTCGCACCGTATGCGTCATCGTGCGTGAAGAGATGCCACCAGCAGATGGAATCCTCTGCACCCTCAAGACCGGTGTTGGAATGGTATTCGGCCAAGGTGTTGCCGTCATAGTAGGCCTGACCTGCGAAGTTGACGATACCGCAGCCCTCATCGAACTTGGTCTTGGCGACGAATCCGTCAAGCTGGTCCTGGCCCAGGGTGTATGTTCCGCCGTCCATCCTGTCGGAATCATAGTCATACCTCTTGGCCACGGTCATGTAGCTTGGGTAGATCTTCTCGACCTTGTCAAGGACCTTCTTTGCGTTGTCCTCCCAGAACTGGTAGACCGTGCCATCGTTCGGTGCGTCCATGAGGGTTCCCCAGAACTCGGCCTTGGAGTTCCATGCGCCACCGGGGAGGGTCTGCTCATACATGAGGATGTTGGAAATGGATTCGTTACACTCTGTGACATTTCCCACTGGGAGCCTACCCACGTAGACATTGGGGGAGAAGTCACCCTCTATCTCAGTGGACCGGATCTCACCGTAGATGTTATCGTTGTCAGAGTCCCAATCGTTGTCAAGACCTGTGTAATAGTAATCTCCATCATAGAACTTGGAAAGCGAGAAGTCCTGTGCCCTGCAGTAGAGCTTCCGGGTCGGGATCTGCTCTGTATCACCGATGAAGAGGACCCATGTGAGAGGTGCTGACGAGTCAAGCTCTATGAGGAAGTTGTGGATCTGTTCCTGGACGTCGTAACCAGGATAGGCACTTATGATGGTCGTTGTGTAGTAGATGTTCGCTGGGACACCCTTCTTCGTCTTCCAGTCCCTGAGTGGTTCCACAAGGGAAGCCCAGCCGGGGGGACAGATGATCGCATAGACCGTCTCGGAGTCCGAGATCCTTGAGCCTGTCTTTGAACCGTCCCTGGTGAACGCATCCATCCTTGAGGCCCTGGTGGATTCGAACTCGGGCCCTAGTCCCTTGCTCTGGCCTGGGTCCATGAAGCTGTTCTGTGTACTTTCTTCCAGGACCGGGGGCTGTACGTAGTAGACCTTTTCCGGCTCGGGTTCGTAGGTCAGCTCCTCCTTGACCACTGTCTCCATCTCTGGGGGTTGGGCTAGAACAGATGGGACAAGAGGTATGGTCAGAAGCAGGACCAGCATCAAAGCGATGAGAGTTTTCAAAGACATCAAAGCACCTCAAATGAGCTCGGGGAGAACATATCCAGCAGTCCCGGCTCGGTCGCAAATGACTGATTATAGAGATATATAATTTATGTATCTGTGTAACTAAGAGGGTCATTAAAATGCGGGAAATTCTGCAGACAAATTTCACATTTCTCGAGATTGAAGTGCTGTTTCCATAAAAAGCTGGAGAAATCGGGGCGAAAGTTCCACATGTTGTTGTGAAAACCAAGTCAAATCCGTGCAAATGGTTAAATAAACCCTCACCCATGCCACTTTTTAAGCCAGGGCTGTCCCTGGACTATGGAGGCTCTCCATGGTTGGTAAGAACATCACGCAGAAGATCCTTGAGGCGCACGACGTATCGGGAAAGAAGGCCGAGGAGTATAACCCCGGCGACCCTATCTTTGTGAACGTTGACGAATGCATCACCCAGGATGCCACTGGGACAATGGCTTGGCTCGAGTTCGAGGCTATAGACATCCCAGAGGTCAAGGTACCCCTGGCGGTCTCATACATCGACCACAATACACTTCAGACGGACTTCAGGAACCCGGACGACCATCAGTTCCTCCGGACCATCGCTGCAAAGAAGGGAGCCATCCTTTCCAGGCCTGGAAATGGTATCCTTCACCAGGTGAACCTTGAGAACTTCGCATCACCTGGTATGATCTTCCTTGGCTCTGACTCACACACCCCTACAGGCGGTGGAGTTGGTTCCATGGCCATCGGTGTTGGCGGTCTTGTCATCGCGACCACCATGGCTGGCGAGCCATTCGAGCTCAAGTACCCTAAGGTCGTGAAGGTCAACCTGGTCGGCGAGCTTCGCAAGCCATGGGTCTCCGCCATGGACGTTATCCTGGAGCTTCTCAGGAGGCTCGGTGTCAAGGGCGGCCTGAAGCGTGTGTTCGAGTATCACGGACCAGGCGTCAAGACGCTCACCGTCCCAGAGAGGGCGACCATTACCAACATGGGAGCCGAGCTCGGTGCAACCACCTCACTCTTTGGGTCCGACGAGGTCACGCTCCACTTCCTTCAGGCACAGGACCGTGCTGGAGACTACAAGGAACTGCAGGCTGACCCAGATGCAGAGTATGACGAGGTCATCGAGATCGATCTTTCAACACTCGAGCCAATGGTCGCTCTGCCACACTCCCCTGGCAACGTTGTGAAGATCAGGGACCTTGTGGAGAAGAAGCCTGTAGAGGAGCTCATCAAGGACCTCCCAGAGAACGTTCACGACCACATCAGGGAGCACGTCGGAAGGCTCTACGAGAGGGACCTGCGCATCGACCAGTCCTCCGTCGGAAGCTGCACGAACGCATCCTTCCTTGCCCTTGCGACCACAGCCTCCATCCTTGAGGGACAGACCGTCGCACCACATGTGTCCATGACCATCTCACCTGGTTCCAAGAACGTCCTTGCCCAGATAGCCGAGGAAGGACTTCTGAACAACATCATCAACGCTGGTGCTCGTGTGCTCGAGGCCACCTGCGGACCATGTATCGGCATGGGCCAGTGCCCACCGACCGAGGCTGTGTCCGTCAGGACCTTCAACAGGAACTTCTTCGGAAGGTCCGGCGAGAAGTCCGCCGGCAGCTACCTGCTGTCCGCTCCATCCGCTGCTCTGTTCGCAGTGCGCGGAAAGATCGTGGACCCACTTGCAGAGACCGAGATCAAACCAAAGGTCTTCGACGAGCCAGAGAAGTTCGTGACCGAGAAGAACATGTTCATCTATCCACCAGAGGTCTCCCAGAGGGCAGGCATCAATGTGGTTAAGGGACCGAACATCAAGGACTGCCCGGTCAACGAGCCTATCCCGACCCAGATCACAGGCCCAGTGCTTTTGAAGACGGGCAACGACATCACAACAGACGATATCATGATGGCTGGCGCCAAGGTGCTGCCACTTAGGTCCAACATCCCAGCGATCGCCCAGTTCGTCTTCAACCCAGTTGACGGTACGTTCGTCAAGAGGGCAGAGGAGATGAACCCCGACCACAACAGGCGTGTGTTCTTCGTCATCGGCGGGGACAACTACGGCCAGGGCTCCTCCAGGGAGCACGCGGCCATCGCTCCGATGTGGCTCGGACTTGCAGGCGTCGTGGCAAAGACCATCGCCCGTATCCACAGGGACAACCTCATCCAGTGGGGCATGCTTCCTCTGGAGTTCGCAGAACCAGCAGACTACGACAAGATCGACCAGGGCGACGACCTGGAGATCAACGGTCTTGGTGAGATGCAGGCTGGAACCACAGCACTTACGCTCGTCAACAAGACCAAGTTCCAGGAGTACACCGTGAACCTCACGATCTCCGGCCACGAGGTCGAGATGCTCAAGGCTGGCGGTGCTCTGCCACAGATCCGTAAAAAGATCGTGGACCAGTAACGAAGCGGCCGAGGACCCGGTAACAAGAAATTGGTCCATCTTGCCTGCAAGATACAGGATGGGATGGACCAACCTTTCTTTTTCCGAGGTTGTGAAGTGGATGGTCGACGAGCTTTGTCGGACCTAGATCGAGTGACCTCCCAATCTTTGTTCGAGTATCTTCTTTCCTGACCCGACCATCGCCCATTTTCCCTTCGAACCACAATCGCCTTATCAACCTCCTTCTTCTCACTCATAGAGAGCTTTTGCATTATCTTACGGCGTAATCTATATAACTAAAGTATAACAATTGATATACAGTGATCTAATGGCAAGCGTACAACTGAACATCCGGACTACGCCTTTGATGATGGACGAGCTGGACCATTTGGTAGATGATGGTTACTTCAAGAGCCGGTCCGAAGCTGTAAATGAGGCGATCCGGGAGCTTGTACGACGATACCAATTGCTCAAGATAAGGCAAGACATTGAAAAAATCGCCAATGAGAACCATGGTAATAGGTCATTGACGGAAGCTCTACTAGAGATAAGACGTGAAGAGGATGAACGACTATCTTGACACAAGTATCATCGTGAAATGGTTCAAAAAGGGTGAATGCGGGTCTGAAAAGGCTCTTCTTATATTGGATTCAATGGCCAAAGAAAAAAGACCTTTCTTTCTTCATAGATATGGATTGCTAGAGTTAGTAAGAACACTAAAACGGTCCAAGTTTCCAGACTCAAAGACCAGATCAGCTGCTTTCGACATATCACATTTCTATCGAACGGGATTGCTTATTTCTTGTGATGATGAGACCGTCTATCGGACCGCAACAAAGATCCAGATCGACCTTGGTCTTCACGCTCCAGATGCCTTGCATATCTCCTCTGCCATCAATTGGAAATGTAATAGGATACTATCGGATGACAAGCACTTCTTCAATGACACGACTAAGCAGTATCTCCATCCCCTTAGCATCGAGGTCCTTACATTGGACGATATCGACCTGACCTTTGGAAATGCCGACCGTTAGTATTTTACGAGCATACTCGTTCCACCCATTGTATGGAAGAAGATCCTACCATGTGGTGGGTGGACGAGGACTCCCCACTTCGCACGTGGCGTGACCAGTTAGATGAGCTGCCGTGCTGGGACATAAACGAGATCCTGGTCCTGACCATCGAGGACATCTGGGATGGTCCATTGACCGGGACGCTTGCCTACCACAAGAAGATCTTCGATTACTTTGCCCTGTTCGATGAGGACGGTCCATCGCTGGACATCAACGTCGGCAGGTGCTATCTCATCTTCATGAGGTCCAACGAGAGCCAGAAGGCCAAGGAGGCGGACCTGGGAGAGTATGACCAGGGGACTGTGTACAGGGACTTCATTGATACCCAGGAGCCTATCGCCTGGTTCGGTGGTTCTCTTGGGGATTTCCTGACCCATCCAGAAAGGTTCAAGGATGGGAAGATGGGTAGCAAAATATCCTATCGATAAATAGAAGAAATGCTTTTTCTCATTCACAGGCGGTAATAGATATGGCCAAGAAAGTGGCACTGATAACCGGGGCCTCCTCCGGTATCGGAAAGGAATTTGCACGTATCCACGCTGAACGTGGCGGCGATCTAGTCATCATCGCTCGCAGAGAGGATCGACTGAAGGAGCTTAAGAAAGAGCTTGAGAAGAAGCACAAGGTCAAGGTCATGATCATTACAAAGGATCTGACACAACCCAACGCTGCGAAGGAGATATACGACGAGGTCAAGAAGGCCAAGATCAAGATCGACTACCTCATAAACAATGCAGGGTTCGGAGGCCTGGGAAAGTTCCATGAGCGGGATTGGGAGACCGACCTTGCGATGATCAACCTCAATATCGTGGCCTTGACAGCACTGACCAGGTTCTTCCTTCCAGACTTTGTCAAGAGGAACCGTGGAAAGATCCTGAACGTGTCTTCGACAGCGAGTATGATGCCGGGTCCATTGCAGGCGGTCTACTATGCGACGAAGGCATATGTGACCTCATTTAGCAATGCTCTCAATGAAGAACTTCATGACACGAACATCACCGTGACCGCCCTCATGCCAGGTGCTACCGAGACCGAATTCGGTAAGGTCTCTGAAATGGAAAAGACAGAGCTATTTAAAAAGACGTTCAGTGCTCGTGAGGTCGCCCTAGCGGGTTATGATGGGATGATGGCAGGTAAGCTCGATGTGCTTGCGGGACTTACTTTCTCTCAGAGATTCTTGATAAGATTGATCCCACTTGCACCAAAGTGGTACACGCTACAATATATCAGGAAGGGACAAGAGGTCGATTGATAATATATCCAATCCCGAACAAGGATGATCATTAAGTACAGGAATCTAATAGTATGTTGTGTAAACGAACTGATAGTTGGTGAAATCTGTACGTAAACTATTTATTGATTAGAAACTATACGATTACTATGGCCACTCCTGATGAGATACTCAAGCTCCTTGTCAAGTACGAGCGAGTGAACAATAGGTTGAGAGCCTATACGGCAAAACCAGTGGATTATGGTACAGGCGAGGCCATATATTATCCGGAACTCCAGATCATTAAAGCTGTTTACAAGAACCCAGACATGAACATCACCAAGTTAGCGGAGATGTTCTCCTTAACTAAGGGTGCCATATCCCAGACGGCCAATAAGCTAGTGGATAGAGGGTACCTAAGGAAGTACAAGTATGAAGATAATAAGAAGGAGGTGTTCATGGCCTTGACAGATAAGGGCGAGATAGTGGCCAAGAACGCCTATGCTTCATACGAGGGCATGGTCCAGATCCTGATAGACTTCTTTGAAGAGGATCCATCAAGATACCAGGCCATTTGGGAGTTTCTCGAGGCATCAGAGAAATTGTTTGATTCTTTTGACGAATGAAAAGACTATTGTTTAGCCGCTAAACAATAGTAAATTATTAATAGTCATGAACGAATACCTCTACTAAAGATTTAGGAGGTAAACGAAATGGCTAATAAAGTTGCTCTGATAACCGGGGCCTCCTCCGATATCAGTATGGGTCTCGCACAAATACATACGAGGCGAGGTGAACTGATCTAAAACAGGTGATACAAATGACAAGAAAGAATCTTATATGGGCCGATAAGAAGGACCTTAAAAAGAACTTGAAGGACAAGATATACATCGTTACTGGGGCAAACTCGGGGGTCGGTCTTGAGACCACGAGGCAGCTGATCAAACAGGGGGGTCATGTGATCATGGCCTGCAGGCGACCGGAAGCTGCAAAGGAGGTTGCTACAGGATTCAAGGGTCTGAAAGGGACCTACGACATCATGAGAATGGACCTCGCAGACCTCCAGTCTGTAAGGGACTTTGTAGCGAAGTTCGAGAAGAAGTATGACAGGCTTGATGGGCTTGTTTGTAACGCTGGACTCGTGGTCATGGGCAATGAGATACAGCGCACCAAGGACGGTCTCGAGACCACCATCGGTGTCAGCTACTTCGGCCATTTCCTTCTTACCGAGCTCCTGCTCGATATGTTGAAGAAGAGCGCTCCGTCAAGGATGCTCATCGTTTCATCGGTCGTACATGCAGGAAATCCAAAGAACAGGCCGAAGGTACACCTTGAGGATCTGAACTACAAGAAGAGACAGTGGAAGAACTTTGCAGCCTACGGTGAAGCCAAGGTCGCAACCATCCTCTATGCCATGGAGCTCGCAAAGAGACTAGAAGGTACAGGAATAACTACAGCTTCTGTCCATCCAGGATGGGCAAGGTCGAACTTCGGCAGCGGTGGCGGAGCGTTCATGAAATTGATCATGGCCGTTGCACGACCCTTCACCAGTGGTATGTCCGATAGCAACTGGGAGTCTGCCCAGACATCCCTCCATGTAATGCTTGCAGATGATGTTCCAGAGCATAGTGGCGAATACTACAGCCAGAGCAGTGTGCTCTATCGCGACAAGGAGTGCAAGAACGGTGGTTGGCCTATGAGGTCTCCGAATCCCAATGCTCGTGACATGAAGACAGCAAAGAAGCTTGTGAAGATGAGCCGCAAGATCGTAGGCTTGGATAAGAAATAGGTGGAAGTGTTCGCATGTCGAATGTCTATTTCAAAAGGTTCAAGGGAAAGAGCTCTGCAAAAAAAGCTCAGAAGATGTCAAGAGAACTTCTCGAGACCGTTGTTAAGAAAGAGAAGGTGAAGCTCAACGACAAGATCCCCATGAAGGTCCATTTCGGAGAGGGAGGTAACATTACCTTCATCAGATCGGAGAACTTCGATGGGATCATAGACTACCTAGAGGACAACGACATCGAGACATGCTTCATGGAGACGAACGTCCTCTATGGGGGGGTTCGGGATAAAGAAGAGGTACACATCAAGACCGCAAAGAACCACGGCTTCACCAGAGTACCTATCGTCATTGCTGATGGGTCCCACGGTCAGGAGTTCGATGAGATCAAGGTCGATCTGAAGCATTATAAGACCTGCAAGATCGGTGCAGCGTTCGGAGACTACGACCAGCTTCTTGTCCTGGCACACTTCAAGGGCCACGGGATCGCTGGTTTCGGAGGAGCCATCAAGCAGCTGTCAATGGGCTGTGCGTCCAAGGGTGGCAAGCTCGCCATGCACATGGGGATAAAACCGAAGATCTCGAACCGCAAGTGCAAGAAGTGTCACCTCTGCCAGTCAAGGTGTGCGGTGGACGCTATCACGATCGGTGACAAGTCCTTCATTGACCACGACAAGTGTGTTGGATGCGGTGCATGTTCTGCGATATGTCCACACAAAGCAGTGAGCATCATGCAGGTACAGGGGATCGTCTCGGCGTTCCAGATGGGTACGTTCCGAGAGAAGTTGGCCGAGTATGCATATGCTGCTCAGAAAGGCAAGCGGAACATCTACATCAACTTCATAATGAACGTCACAAAGGGCTGTGATTGTGAGGGTAAGAAGATGAAGGTGATAATGGACGACATCGGCATCATGGCATCCACAGACCCTGTGGCCATCGACAAGGCCTCTTGGGACATTGTGAAAGAGAATGGAAAGAAGTTCAGAGGAAGCAAGGTCTTTGCGTATTCTGAGAGCATCGGCCTCGGTTCTGCAAAGTACAAGCTCATCGAGGTGTGATGGATGAGATCCAATAGCCTTATCCGAGTTCTATCATCACTGATCATACTGGTTCTAGGACTATCGACAATGATCTTGCTCCTACCCAATGTCCAGGCTGAGTCCTATAGTGGATCGTCCAATGGATTACCCACAACCGAAGAATACAACTATGTGACATTTGGAGATGTCAACAACGATGATGATCTAGATATCGCATACTGCGGTGGTGGATATCTTGATAGCAGATACTTTGGCCTGTTCGTAAGCTTAGGTGACGGATATGGTGAATGGACCGATTCCAGCTCGGACCTCCCCACAACTGGAAGTTATGGGGTTGTGGAGCTTGGTGATCTGAACAATGATGGGAACCTTGACCTCATTGCCGGACACGATCACTGGGCAAGATCAGACCCCAACGGGATAGTGCTCTATCTTGGTGATGGAGAAGGAGGATGGAGCAAAGGTTCCTCACCATACACCTCTGAATATGCATCCCAATTGTTGATCGAAGATATCAACGATGATAATAACATGGATATCATAGCGGCTACTCAATCAGAAGGGATCAAGGTTTGGTTGGGAGATGGGACCGCAAATACCTGGACCGAATCCTCCGATGGACTTCCTGATGATGACGAATACACTGGAGTCACGCTTGGAGATATCGATGGTGATGGACACCTTGACATGGCGGCAACCGATTATAACGGAAATGGGGTCCATCTGTATCAAGGGGATGGAAATGGAAAGTGGACAGATAAGACAGACTCTTCCCCGATCACTAGAAACAATAATTTTGGGATAGATATCATTGATTTCAACAAGGATGGACATCAGGACCTTATCGTCAATTCCCAATGGAGAGGAATAAGCGCCTTCACAGGAAACAGCGATTGGAGCTTTTCTGATGCATCGAGCGGTCTTCCAATAAATGGTGAATACGGTGAGTTGCAGGTCGTAGATATTGATCAGGACTCATACTATGATATTGTCACCGCAGGCTCCAACACAAGGGTCGAGATCTATAAGGGAGGTACAGGTGCATTCTCCTCCTGGACATGGACCGAAGCAAGCGATACGGGCCTCCCAAGCGGGACCTATTACGGGTGCGCTGTTGCAGACATCGATCATGATGGTGATGAGGATATCGCAGGAGCATCCTGGGGAGATGGTGTCTCTGTCTGGTTGAACGATCTGAACGGGAACCCTGTGCCTCCGGATGATGATGACGATGATCCAATAGATGACGACGTCGAACCTGGTGATGGCGATGATCCACAAGATGACGACGTCGAACCTGATAATGGCGATGATCCTGTTGATGATGGTTATGTTGAGCCCATAGTAGACGACCAACCTGTCACACCCTCAAGTGATGATGGCACAGATCAGGAAATGAACCTTGGAGGCGGGATCCTCTCGTACTGGTGGGTCCTGGTCATAGGGGTCCTGCTCGTGATATTGATAGTCGTTTTTGTCTTGATCATCAGAAAAAGGGCCAGATAAGAAGAAGTGAGGAGGGATAGATATGCGACAGGAAAGGAAGCGTTCTAAAAGCTCTAGCAAAAAAAGGACGCATCGAGACTTCAAAGTGGGATCCACCATCGGTCTTATCGGATCGGATCGGATCAAAGGAACGGTTCTACTTGCTGCGATCCTACTATTACTAGTGATCTCCTTGACGCCGTTCAACGTGGCCTCCGAGGAAGAGCACACTTTCAAGATAGAAGGAAGGACCGAGATCTCCAAGGGCCTTCCTGAGGATGCATCCTTCTCCGCTGTGGATGTGTTCGATTCCAACGGGAACGGGCGTGATGAGATCTACCTTGGCGGTGCTAGCCGGCTTCCTCGCTATACCTACGGGATCTGGGCATATGAGTTCGATCTAGACCTTGGAGAATGGGTCAAGTTCGGTAGTGGTCTTCCAGGAGATGATTGCGGTAAGAGCTATGGAGCTTTGGACTTCGGAGACCTCGACAACGATGGGGACCTTGATATCATCGCGCCATTGCTAACGGAATGGTACGATGGTGACGAGAACGGACTTGAGATATATGCCGGAGACGGCCAGGGAGGTTTCACCTTCGCTCATAAGATATCTATCGGGGAATCCTCCAACGAAGCGATCGTTGCGGACCTCGATAATGATACCTATATGGATATAGTGGTCACGACACTGGATTCTGTGAAGGTCTGGTTCGGAACCGGTTCCCTCGATTCCTGGCAAGCAAGCGGCCCTCCAATGACAGATAATGAGATGACAGGGGTTGATGCTGGAGACCTGAACAATGACGGGTTGTTGGACCTTGTTGCTTGTCCATATATGGGGTCTTACGATATACGGATGTATATTCAGACAGAGGCAAGGACTTGGGAAGAAATCACTTTCAAAGAAGTTCGAAGACAAGGTTTTGGTATCAAAATAGAGGACCTTGACCTGGATGGGAACCAGGATGTAATATATGGTACAAGAAGCCAGGGTATGCGGGCCTGGTTGGGCAATGGAGGTGGTTCCAACGGAGGTATGGATTTCGAATGGACCGATGCCAGCGCTGGATTACATGATAGCGGAGGACATTGGGACCAGATGGAACTAGCAGATATCACCGGCGATGGGAAACCTGAGTTGATCGCAGCTAATAATGGTGGAAGTGATGTCTATGTCTATATCAACGATCTTCCGAACGGATGGACCTGGATATTCAGAGGTGATGATAGCAAAGATGAAGCTGAATTGAAAGCAGATCCATTGACCGTTGGTGGTTCGGCATACGGTGCCAATTTCGGTGATTGGGACGGCGATAATGATCTTGATTGTGTAGCATGTTCCTGGGGGGGTGGGATAAATGCTTGGTTGTTCGATGGTCCCACTTCCAATGGCACATCGAACCAAACATCCCCCATAGAATATCCAGAAGGGGGTGAAACCCCACCAGAACTATTGGGATGGGACGACTATGTCTTCACCTTCATATTCCTATTAATAGGATTCATCCTGGCCATCTGCGTTATCCTAGGTACTTGGGCCACCACGCTAATCGATCGGCTGTTAAAAAGAGGGAAGGAGGGATCCAAGATCGATCCCTTTAAGCAAATTGGAAGGGCGTACACGTGGTTCATAGGTGGGGCTGTCGTATTGTTGGTCTTGCAGTTCCTTGCTCTACTCTTTTCTATGAACTATGATTACAATTCAATGAGCAATCCGTTCTGGGACCCACCAGAACTGTTTGGAGTGACCTTAATGGGATTCTTTGGGTTCATCTCGGTAGCATCTGCGTTCGAGATCGGAAGAAGACATATCTGGAAAGGAGTGTCTGCGTTCATTGAACAGGAAAGGCCCCATGATCCCTCAGTAAGAAACTCTCTTCGTTTGCTTTTTGGCTCTTATTTGATCGTTTATATCGGGCTATGCCTCCTGTTCATTTGCGCCATCGATTTCATCTACAATCAAACAGGTAGAACTATGATCATCTTCGGATTGATCATGCTTGTTCCCTTTGCATTATTGATGAACAGATATTCATTGCACCTGGTTCTGAAAGAGGTCAATAGAACTGCTGAAAGGTCGATAAGGGTCCTTGGAATAGACCTCGGGGTCGCTTTTGTAACATTGCTATTCTTCCCGATCTTCTATCTTCTTGGTCTTGATATCATCACATTGATGTTATTATCTCCAATTCTGTATGGTATCGGTTTGATAGTAACATCGATTTTGACCATTGATCTAATGAAAGGTTTGGATGAAACAAGTGAGGTGATCGAGTGAGTGGAAAGAAGTGGACATATGAAAATATCCAGGACCTAACTGGAAAAACCATCATCGTTACTGGAGGTAACTCTGGTCTTGGCTATGAAGCAGTGAAGATGTTTTCCAGAAAAGGGGCGCTAGTGATATTGACAGCAAGGGATATGAAAAAGGGAAGAAAGGCCAAAAGGGTCATCAAAGCCGAGTTTCCCAAGGCTAGGATAGATGTCATGGAACTTGACCTGGCGGATCTGAGCTCTGTCAAGAACTTCGTAAACGATTTCAAAGACAACTACGAAAGGCTTGATGTTCTTCTCAATAACGCTGGGATAATGTGGTGTCCATATGATCGAACTAAGGATGGATTTGAATCCCAATTGGGAACCAACCACTTCGGGCACTTTGCCCTGACCGGTCAATTGTTAGATGTTCTGATGGCCACAAAGGGTTCAAGGGTTGTAAATGTCAGCAGCCTTGGGCACCGTAATGGGGTCATGGACTTTGATAACCTCCAGTTCGAAAAAGGAGGTTACAAGCCAACACAAGCCTATTTCAATTCAAAACTGGCGAACCTACTTTTCACTTATGAGCTCCAGAGAAGATTCGAAAAGAACGGCCTCGACATCATCTCGGTCGCTGCACACCCTGGGGGTTCAGCTACTAACCTATCAAGACATGTTGAGACCAAGCTATGGTTCAGGATCACAAAACCACTATTATCGATTATCGCTCAATCCGCAGCTCAAGGGACACTACCAGAAGTCCGAGCATCAGTGGATCGAAATGTCAAGGGTGGACTGTATTATGGGCCTGGTGGATTCAATGAAATGAGGGGATATCCGATAATTGTGCAGTCTATCAAGGAATCACATAGTCGAAAGGATGCGAAGAAGCTCTGGAAGATCTCGGAGGAACTGACAGGAACCAAGTACAAGTTCAAATGAAACAAATGAACGGAGATGAATGAGATGGCAAAGCAAGTAGTATTGATCACGGGAGCGTCATCAGGCATTGGAGAAGCCACGGCCAAGATGCTCTTGAAGAACGGTCACACAGTCTACGCAGCAGCTAGAAGGATCGAGCGGATGAAAGGCCTTAAGAAGAAAGGGGCAAAGCTTCTCGCGATGGATGTCACGGACGAGGAGTCCATGCAGAAGGGCATCAAGCAGATGATCAAAGAGCAGGGAAGGATAGATGCCCTCGTCAACAACGCTGGGTATGGCTCCTATGGGACCATCGAGGATGTTCCCATCGATGAAGCTAGAAGACAGTTCGAGGTGAACATCTTCGGTCTAGCAAGGCTCACTCAGTTAGTGTTACCATACATGCGAAAGAAGAGGTATGGAAGGATAATCAACATCAGCTCCATGGGTGGTAAAATATACACACCGATGGGAGGATGGTACCACGCAACCAAGCATGCATTGGAAGGTTTCTCAGATTGCCTTCGTTTAGAGACAGAGGAGTTCGGGATAGATGTGGTTGTCATCGAACCAGGTGGTATAAAGACCGACTGGGGAGCCATCGCTGCAGACAACCTGCTGAAGACCTCTGGATCTGGAGCCTACAAGAAACAGGCGAAAGAGAACGCCAAGATGATGAAGGAGATGTATGGAGGGGATAAGCTATCCCCACCAGCTGTCATTGCAAATGCGATCCTAAAGGCTATCACTGCAAAAAGGCCCAAGACCAGGTATGCAGTAGGCTACATGAGCGCTCCTTCGATATTCATGAGAAAGGTCCTACCTGATAGGATGTTCGATAAGATGATACGCAGCATGGGTGGCTGAGTAACTTAGGGAGGGATAACATGGAACCAAAGGAAGCAGTTGATAGTTTACAACCTGAAAAGTGGAGGGATACTCCACCAGAGAAGAAGTTAGAGCTGCTCATCAAGGTCCGAAAGAACCTCGAGGAGCATATGGACGATCTTGGTGTAGTTGATGCCAAGATGAAGAACGGCCTCATTGGTGAGGATATCTTCAGTGTTCAGGAGAGCATGATAGCCACAGCCTACCCGGTAGGAAGCACGTTATCGGCCTGTGTCGATGTCTATGAAGCCATCATCGATGGCAAGATGCCACAACCACTTGAGATCAAGAAGGTCAAGGATGGCCTCTATGACATCGAGGTGTTCCCTATTCACCAGAAGGACAAGGTCCTCTACAACGACAGGAAGGATTACATCAGGGTGAAGGGAGAGCCGAAACAGATCAATCCCGTGGACCAGGAGGGAGGCATCATTGCTATCCTCGGAGCAGGAAATTATAGTTCCTCTATCGAGATGATCAATGCTCTGTTCCTTGAGAACTGTGCGGTCGTCCATAGGCCCCATCATAACAATGAGGAGACCGACAAGATCTGGGCAAAGATCATGCAGCCTCTTGTGGAGTACGGCGCATTGAGCTTTTGCGATTCGCATGGAGGAAGGGAGCTTGTAAAAGACCCACGGCTGAAGATGATATATTTCACTGGCAGCACCGACGTTGCTGAGAAGATCATGTCCACCACAGAGACAGAGTTCATATCGGAGTGTGGTGGCAACAATCCTTGTATCGTAGTTCCAGGTTTGAAACCATGGACCCGAAAGCAGATGATACATCAGACCGAACAGATAGCCACCATCTCGAAGATGAACGGTGGTGCCGTATGTGGCAGGATCCAGACGATAGTCATCTCAAAGAACTGGTCTCAAAAGGCTGAGTTCCTCAAGGAGCTCCGACTAGCGATAGAGATAGAAACACCAGCTGCCGGAAGCTATTATCCAGGAACCGCAGAGGTCATCGAGAGGTTCTTGGAGGCCCATCCAGAGGCTGAGGTCATCAAGCCAGAAGGAGGAAAGCGCAAGAGCTCCGATTTCATCCTCATCGAGAACGTTAGTGAGGATAGCTTCGCTGTAAAGAACGAGGCCTTCTGTCAGATCATGAGCGTCGTAGAGCTTGATACACCAGAGGATGCGGAATCCTTCCTTCCGAAGGCTGTAGAGTTCTGCAATACCAAGCTTCTAGGGACCCTTGGAAGTGCGATCCTCATCGATGACCACACCATGAAGGTCCATAGGGAGGTCCTCGAACAAGCCGTTACAGACATGGAGTACGGCGGTATCGGTGTCAACACCATGCCACCGATGATCTGGATGAACCCGTACCTGACATGGGGTGGGAACGAAGAAGGAAAGAGGTTCGTTTCAGGATTTGGCAACTTCGGCAATGCAATGAACTTCCAAAACGTAGAAAAGTCCATTGCATACAGCCACTTCATGTCACCGGGACATATGATAAATACGAACAAGGGAGCCTTCAACAACATGGGTGTGCATATGGCACAATATGCTGTTGATCCAACTTGGAGAAAGCTTGCGTCATTGACAGCCTCTGTATTGACAGGAAAGTTGAGACACAAGGATTTCTAGATATAGCACGGGTCCTTTCTAAGGTCCGAAAGAAGATGATAACATGGCTACGCTCGTACCGTTCCGCTCCTGGTGGAAGATACCCCGCCGTGCCGGCATTCGCCTCTCACACAGAAGGGTGACATTCCTGGAGCTGTTCTACGATCTGGTCTACGTTGTCATCATCGCAGAGCTTGCCCACCACCTAGCAACCCATATGAGCTGGGAATCCCTGGGCAAGTTCGCTTTTCTTTTCGTCATAGTCTGGTGGGCATGGATCAACGGATCGCTCTACCATGACAGTCATGGAAATGACGACATACGAACACGGATCTTCACGTTCCTGCAAATGATCACGGTAGCGGCTATGGCTGTGTTCGCCCACGATGCGATGGAGGATGGTTCTATTGGGTTCGCCCTCTCGTATGCTGCTTTCCAGCTTATCCTCACATACCTCTGGTGGAGGACGGGCATGCATGATAAGGACCATCGGCCGCTATCTATGCCATACTCTGCTGTGTTCCTACTGAACACGATACTGTTCGTGGTGTCGGTGTTCGTGCCGACACCGATTAGGTTCTATCTCTGGGGTATCGCCCTGGTCCTTTCATTGATACTGCCTGGGTTCCTGTTCATCCTTGGGAAGTTCCATCAGGGAGCAAGGGAACAGATGGAGATAACTTCCCAGGCGACCCATTCACTCGTAGAAAGGTTCGGATTGTTCACGATCATCGTTCTGGGGGAGGTCGTAGTTGCCGTGGTCGTCGGAGTGTCCACACATCATCATCTGAGTTGGACGCTCGGGGGTGTATCAGTTCTAGGAACGATAATGGCCATTGCTGCTTGGTGGTTATATTTCGATAGTGTTTCGAGCAAGATACCAAAGCGCAATATTGCCTACTTCATTCCCTGGTTCTATCTACATCTACCTTTGACGCTGGGTATTGCGGCCGTTGGTGCAACCCTCGTCAATGTCATCGAACACACGGGGGAGAACCTACCTGCTGTGACCAGGCTGGTCATGGTCACAACTCTGGCACTGGTCCTTATCACTATCGCTATTCTGATCAATACGGTCAAACACCACAAAGAGCACATCAGGATGGCGAGGATAGGTGGCCTGGCAATACTTGTGGCTGCGGTCGGGGTCGCTTTTGTTGGACTACTCGACATCGAGGCCTGGATGATACTGACCATTCTGGTAGCACTCATGATGTTACCGATCGTTACAGCGATCATAGCATGGATGACCGACCCTGTGGTGCATGCACGAATTGCAGATGAAAGTAGAGAGGAGTTGATCCCATGAGCAAAGGTAAGAAGAACGTCATAATCACAGGCCCTACCGGTATGACCGGTAACCTCGCAGTCCGCTATGCGCTAAAGCGCAAGGACGTGGGCAAGGTCACCATCATCACACGGAGAAAGACCGGCATCAAGCATAAAAAGCTCGTGGAGGTCATACACTCGGACTTCAAGGACTACTCCGATATCTCGGAGCATCTCAAAGACCAGGATGTGGTCATCTACTGCATCGGGGTCTACACCGGGACCATTCCGGCAAAGGAGCAAGAGCACATTATGGCAGACTTCCCAAGATACTTCACCAAGGCCGTTGTGAAGAACAACAAGGACCTGACGTTCTGCTTCCTCAGCGGCGGAGGTGCCGACAGGACCGAGAAGAGCAGGATGGTCTTCGCCAGGTCCCTGGGCAAGGCTGAGAACTATCTTTTCAACAATAAGAAGCTCAAAGCGGTCTACACTTTCAGACCTGGATACATTCACCCCGTCACACCGCGGAAAGAGCCTAACCTTTCTTACAAGATCTCCAGGGCCCTCTGGCCGGTCCTTGGGAAGATCATGCCCAGTATGGGTATAGATTCTGACAAACTAGCCCACAGCATGGTCGATGTGGGGCTGAAAGGAAACAACAAGGATACCCTTGAGAACAAGGATATCCTTGCGCGCTATGAAAAGATCAAGAACTGATTTCCGATCGAACCAATAGTTTGCTTTAAAAAGACAAGTTCTTTGGTCCGATGGTCCAAGTATGTGACATTGAAAGTAAGATAGATATAGTAAGACCGTCTTACTTTTATTGTGGTGATCAACTGACAGAAGTGAACCTTACCCGATTATCCTCCAAGGGACAGGTCGTGATACCAAAAGGATTACGTGAGACATTGGGTCTTGATGAAGGTGCAGTGTTTGCAATGTATGGTAAGGACGACACTATAATCCTGAAACGTCTTGACATTCCTTCGGATTCTGATTTCGAAAGAATACTGGAGTGGGGGGAGAAGGTAGCCCGAGAGAAAGGTATCACCCGAAAGGACGTCATCCAGGCCATCAATGAAGAAAGGTCTGGAGGTTAGTTGGTAAATGCGAGTGGTCCTTGATTCGAACATACTGATCTCTGCATTCTTCTGGAACGGGAACGAACGACTTGTGTTGAGAGCATGCCTATCTGGTCCAACTAAGAACGTCATATCAGACACTATCATGGTCGAGGTCGATCACGTTTTCAGGAACAAGTTCGACCTTGATGATAGTAGGGTTCTTGATTACTTGATGGAAATTCTTGTCCATTCAGATCTTGTCATTCCTCTTACAGATGTCGACCATAAGACCCGTGACACAAGGGACAACCATATCATTGAGACTGGAGTGCTAGGTCGTTCAGAACTTATCATCACTGGAGATGAGGATCTGTTATCGATGACAGAGATACCAGGTATCCAGACCGTCAGTGCAAAAGGCTTTCTGGAATTGCTCACCCATAAAGGTAGCAAAGATGAAAATTGATGGGGCCATATGGCCCCACCATTGATCAGAGGCCGAGGCCGTCAGGCTCATAGAGCTGCTGAGGGTTCTTGCATGCAGGGCAGCGTGGTGGTGGCTCGGTCCCCTCGTAGATGAAACCACAGACAGCGCACTTCCACCTGATAGGTGAGTCCCTCTTGTAGACGGTATCGTTCTTGACCATCTCCAGGATCCTCTTGTACCTCTCCCTGTGCTGCTCCTCTACCATACCGATGGTTCGGAACAGGGCTGCTGCCTCCATGTCACCCTCTTCCTCCGCCTCCTTGGCGAACTGTGGGTACATGTCCACGGTCTCGTAATGCTCGCCGTTGATGGCTGCCTCAAGGTTCTCAACTGTCGTGCCCAGGCCCTTCAACTTCATGAAGTGGTCCTTGGCGTGCTGCTTCTCGTTCATTGCGGTCTCCTCGAAGATCTTGGCGATGTAGTGGTAGCCCTCGCTCCTGGCTACTTCTGCATAGTAGGTGTACTTGTTCCTTGCCTGGGACTCCCCGGCGAAGGCCGCTTTCAGGTTCTCTTCTGTCTTGCTCATTCGATCTCCTCCAATATGGATGTTGAATATTACCGGCAACGTGGAACTTGCCATTTAGTATTACGAATGGAACTAGGACAGGCGCTATAGGTCTTTCGGGTCCGATATCATTTGAAGGGGATTGGCGAAACTTTGCATAGGTTACCCTCTACCTTTTTATCCGAGTGCTTATTATGAATCTTCAATGAGAGCGGTCAAGCGTCTCCTTTGGTGGCTTCTAGCAGGCAGCACCGGAGGTCTCAACAGGGCTCGGATCATCCACACCCTCGACCAGCGTCCTTACAATGCTAACCAGTTAGCGGAGGTGCTGGAGCTTGACTACAAGACCGTCAGACATCATCTTGACGTGTTAGAGGAGAACGATATGATTACCTCCTCTGGGAAGAAGTACGCCAAGATGTATTTCGTGTCCCCACTTTTAGAAGAGAACTTCGAGGTCTTCGAGGAGATTTGGGAACAAATTGGGAAAAATCAGACTTAATAGCAAGTCGTAGTAAGGAGTGTGAACAAATGAAAGAGCTTCACCGGATCGGGATGATCGCAGGTCTTGTCATATTAGGCGTGATCATAGCAGCCTTAGCAACGAGCGTGCTGCCTATGGTCATAGAAACAGAAGATGAGAGATCTGCCGATGACCAGCCAACTCCTCCGGATGGTCAACCTCCTCCACCGGATGGTCAACCCCCTCCACCTGCTAGACCTGTAGGTCATAGACAGTTCTATTTCCTCAAGACCATGTTCTCATTCATCAATATCGCGCTGCTCTTCCCGTTGATATACTTGTATATCAACATGTACCAAAAGGTCAAGTCCAAGTTCACTCTAGGACTGCTCATCATGATGAGTGCACTGTTCATCTACGCCATCACTGCCAATCCTGTCATCCATGAGACCTTCGGATACAAGCTCGAGGGTTTAGGCCCGTTCATGATGCTATCGGACATGTGTATCGGCATAGCTTTGGCCATATTGCTCTACCTTAGCCTGGAGTAGTCCAATTTGGGTATGATCCAAACTTAAACGAATAGGGTCAAAGATCAGTTCAGTTTATTTTTGGATGACCTAAATTCAGAATGAATTTGGGTCTGAATTGGGGCTCAATCTGGTAAATCCCTTAATATGTTCCTTGGGGGTAGTTCTTGATAAGAACAGGAGGTGCCCCCCATGAAAAGGACCACCACTATCTTATCAATAGCAGCCTTGGTCATTATGATCATCTTCTCGATGATATGTGTGATGACCACGGCATCAGCCGAAGAGCTTGATGACTTCGGCACGAGCGTGTCTACGAACCTTCCGACCTCTGGAGCTTACAACTTCATCACCGTAGGCGATGTGAACGGCGACCAGAACATGGACATAGCCTTTGGTGGGAACGATTACGGATCCTACAACACCCTAGGGATCGAGGTTTATACCGGCAACGGTGCTGGTACCTGGACCTCGGCCTCCACGGGACTTCCGACCGTGGATTCATGGGGTGGCATCGCCCTTGCAGACGCTGATGAGGACGGGAACATGGAGCTCTATGGAGCGAACACCTGGTACAACAGTGCATCAGGTCCGAACAAGGGCGTAGGAGCATGGGAATACTCAGGTGGGTCCTGGTCAACAACAGGGATCACATCACCCGTGACGTCCGGGGTTGCGAACAATCTGCTTGTTGCCAACATCACAGGCGGACCCGGTCTGGACATCGCGGTCTGTTCCTCCAAGCAGCCAAGCTTTGGACTTGCTGTCTACTCGGGCAGTGGGTCCTCACCGATATCATGGACAAGCTTCTCGAACGGTCTACCAAGCTCGGGACAGTTCACTGGCATCGATGTGATAGACCTCAACGACGATGGATCGCCAGACATCGCAGCTGCAGGTTACTACTCCAGCACAGGGATGAGGGTCTATACCCAGGGAGCAAGTGGATGGACCGATGTTTCCAGCACACTCCCAACCGCAGCCTACACCGGGGATTTCACAGGAGTTGCATGTGGAGATCTCAACAACGATGGCCATGTGGACATGGTCTATTGTGACAGGTACGATGGGATGGAGGTCTTGCTCGGTAACAGTGGTGGAGCTGGAGGTTCTTCGTTCACATGGACCACACCCACTTCGACAAATGGCGGCATGGCAAGTTCCGGCACCAATGGCATGTTCAGCCAGATAGACCTTACAGATATTGACGGAGATGGAGACCTTGATCTGATCGCTGCCAAGGAGAGCTCTGGGCTCCATCTTTACTTAGGAGATGGAAGCACAAGCCCTGGAACTGGTTTCAGTTTCACAGAGGTCTCTGATAAAGGATTACCAACCTCCGGGACCTACTATGGTTCCCAGTTCTTTGATATGGATGGAGATGGGGACAAGGACATCGCTGGTGCATCCTGGGGTAGTGGTATCAAGGTCTATGAGACCAAGTTTGCCACCGGCTCACTTCCAGTTGCAGATGCTGGGGATGATCAAGGAATCGTCCTTGGAAACACTGTGAACCTGGACGGCACTGCCTCGTGCGATGCAGAGGATTGCCCATCGGGTGATGCGGTGGGATCTCTCCTCATCTATGACTGGGGGATATCATCCCAGCCTGCAGGATCAACGATGACGGATGCGAACCTCTCGCCATCAGATGCAGCTGCAAAGCCATCATTGGTACCGACCCATGAGGGAACCTACACCCTTACACTGAGGGTACAGGACTCAGACCTCGGATGGAGCTCTGTATCAGATACTGTTGACATCGTTGTGACGGCAGCGAACACTGTCCCGACCGCAAACGCAGGTTCTGATCAGACCGTCTATATTGGTGCGTCTGTGACCCTGAACGGCTCCGCTTCTACGGATGCCGAGGATGCAATGAACGCCCTGACTTTCGATTGGAACGTGTCTGCATCGAATCCGGCTGCAGTTTCACTTTCTTCAGAGTCTGCAATGATGCCTACTTTTCCCGCCCCCGACACCACAGGAACATACACGTTCTCTTTAGTGGTCAAAGATACATCCAATGCATGGTCTGTGGAAGACGAGGTCTCCATAACTGTAGAGGTCCCTCCGAACGTCAAGCCCACGGCCAATGCTGGACCAGACATCTCGGGTTACCCGAACACCAAGATATACCTGGATGGTTCGGACTCCGTGGACACGGACGGAAGCATCGTCGTGTGGGATTGGAACTGCACATCTCATGCATCACTTGCGATCACAGATAAGGACACGTACAACCCGTTCTTCACTCCAACGACCGTTGGGACGTACACATTCACATTGACCGTCAAGGATGATCGAGGTGCATGGGCTTTGGAAGATGAGGTGGTCGTCAATATCATCCAGGATAATACCCCTCCAACACCAAACGCCGGAACCGATCTCCAGGCCTATGTGAACACGGTCGTGTACTTGGATGGTGCCAATTCCACAGATCCTGAAGGTTCCATCGCGGGATGGGAATGGGTGTGTACAAGCTACAGTTTGACGCTGACCAATGCTAATTCATCGGCCCCTTCGTTCACTCCAACAGAGACCGGGACCTACACCTTCTCACTTCGAGTGATGGACGATCTGGACCTGTGGTCCACTGGGACCGAAACGGTCATCGTAATTGTGATCGATCGCCCAAATATCAAGCCGATCGCTGCTGCTGGAGCCGATGTCGCTGCTGAAGTAGGAGATACGGTCTCACTGGACGGAACAGGGTCTAGTGATAGCGATGGCACTATAGTTTCCTGGGAATGGAACTGCACGACGCATCCCTCTCTATCCATCATAGATGAGGTAAAGGAGACCGCTTCCTTCAAGGCCACAGAGGCAGGGACCTATGTGTTCACGTTGGTGGTAAAGGATGAGGATGGTGCCTGGTCTGCTACTGACACTATGACCGTGACCGTCAAGGCCCAGGAGCCTGTGATCGAAAACACAACGGATGAGCCGAACGGGACCGAGGACCCGCCTATGGACCAGAACCCCCCAATCGATGATGGGGATGGGGAACAGGGATCGGACCCGACCCTTCTGTACGCTGTCATAGGTGGTGTGGTCGCTATATTGGTCGTCTGTGCTATCAACGTTGTCGCCATCGTCCTCGTGATCATAATGAAGAGGAAGAAGGATGAGGATGGAGACGACGAGGAGCATTACGATGATGACTGTGAGGAGAATGATGGCCAGAACGTGGATTGGGATGATGATGATGACGATCTCGAGTTCATGGACTGAACGAATTTGGGAACGATTTGGGTGTCATTTCGGTCTATCAATATATACATTCAACTCGGATGGATAGAACAAGGAAGCCCGACCTATGGATAGGATCGAGACACGTGATAGGCCCATTTACCCGGATTGTCGCAAGGATATTCCGGTTCCGGGAATCACGAACACCAAGTACCCATGTCCCCACTGTGGGATACTGTACGAAGTGGACATCGAGCTCGTCCAGATCTTTACGACAATGAAGAAAAGGCCTCGGGTCGACAAATAGTGGAGGTGGTTACCATGAGAAAGACAACATCCCTGCTCATAGGAATGATAAGCTTTGTACTGTTCTCGTCCCTTGTCATGGCAAGCTATGTCGTGGTAGACACGAACCAGGAAGACTGCTTTGATGAGGACGGATACATACCCGACCCGAACGAGGGGGAGCAATGGTATGGCCAGGATGCCCAGGTCGATGGTACCTCTCCAAGCTATAAAGACATGGGAGATGGGACGGTCCTGGACCTGAACACCGGCCTCATGTGGCAGAAGACACCAGGCGAGGACGTGAACTGGGATGATGCCGTGTCTGGTGCCGATGACCTCGACCTTGCGGGGTATGATGATTGGAGACTCCCAACTATAAAGGAGCTATACTCCCTGATGGACTTTTCGGGATATTGTGGTAACAGCGCTGCCACTTCCGACCCGTTCCTCGATGACGACATCTTTGATTTCGAGTACGGAGATGAGTCTGCAGGGGAGAGGTTCATCGATGCTCAGTACTGGTCATCCACACTCTATGTCGGAGAGACCATGGGTGGGGACAAGACCGCCTTTGGTGTGAACTTCGCAGATGGCAGGATCAAGGGGTACCCAGCAGAGCCTGTGGGTCCACCGGGGAACCAATTCGAAAAGGAGTGCGAAGCGATGTACGTCCGTGGTCCTACAGACTATGGTGTCAATGACTTCATCGACAATGGCGATGGAACGATCACCGATAACGCCACAGGCCTCATGTGGGCCAAGGACGACTCTGGCTCCGGGATGAACTGGAGTGATGCACTGGACTACTGCACTTCACTGACACTTGCAGGACATGATGATTGGTACCTGCCGAACGCGAAGGAGCTTCAGGGTATCCTTGAATACTCCAAAGCTCCGAACGCAACGGACCCCCAGAATGTCGGACCCGCGATCGATGATGTGTTCAATATCACAGATATCGGTTCCGGAATCTATCCGGATTATGGGTTCTATTGGTCATCCTCTACACACCTTGATGGTGGTACACCTTGGGGAGCCTACGTAGCCTTCGGTGAGGCATGGGGATGGAACGAGATGCCTCCGAACTCCGGCAATTACGTCTTCACAGACGTCCACGGCGCAGGAGCCCAGAGGAGCGACCCGAAGGACGGAGACCCATCCAACTGGCCTAATGGCAATGGACCCCAGGGAGATATCATTAGGATCTTCAACATGGTCCGGCCTTGCAGGGTCGCATTCGAGGTGGACCCTCCGGACTTCGAACCTGAGATCCAGACGGTGAACGACATCAACGCCACAGAGGATGAAGAGTATCTTGTGACGTATACAGCTATCGACCTCGACGAGAACGTCCTTACCTGGACCGTCGATACCGATGCAGGTTTCCTTTCCATGGACGCGATCTCCGGCAACCTGTCTGGAACCCCATTGAACGAGGATGTTGGGACCTACTGGGTCAACGTTACTGTGACCGACACCACGTTCATGTCGGACCATACGAACTTCACGCTCGAGGTCATTAACGTGAACGATGACCCGATGATCCTGACCAACGATGTTCTCGACGCACACGAAGATGAGAAGTACTCGGTCCAATACTCCGCAGATGACATCGATCCAACTTCAGACAATCTGTTCTGGGCCATGAGCTCGGATGCAGGTTTTCTCTCCATGACGACCGGGGGCCTCCTTTCAGGGACACCGGTCCAGGCAGACATCGGCACCTACTCTGTCAATGTATCTGTTGCCGATGGGAACGGTGGGGAGGCCCATTCTTTGTTCACGCTCACTGTCCACAACACCAATGATGGGCCGAGGGTGAACAACTCCGTTGACGACTTCAGCTTCGATGAGGACACTGTCAATAACGACATTGACCTGAACCACTGGTTCTCGGACATCGATGGGGACGATCTGGTCTTCACTTTCGAGGAGAACGTGAACATCAGCATCATCATCCTACCGAACGAGACCGTGGAGCTCACCCCAAAGCTGAACTACAATGGAGCGGAGAGGCTCTACTTCACAGCCAACGACACAGAGCTCGAGGTCTCGGCCTTTGTGGATGTCACGGTCCTTCCGGTCAACGACGAACCAGTGAACAACAACTTCACGGCAAGCGTCAATGGGACATCAGTCGCGCTCAAAGCAAATACAGCTTCTGATGTAGATGGAGATCTGCTCACCTACCTCTGGGACCTTGGCGAGGGAAATGTCAGCCAGGGTCTGGAGACATCCTACACCTATCCTGAACTCGAGGAGAACATGACCTACACTATCACCCTAACGATCTCTGATGGCACAATAAACTCGGATGTGTGCAAGCAAACAGTGTTCATCGAGCGCATCGAGGAGGTCGTCGTGGATGGTGGAGATGGTGGAAGCGATGGCGGTTCTACTGATGGTGGGGCCACAGACGGTACCGATGGAGGAAGCTCCGATGGCAACACTACGGACGGTACCGATGGCGGAACCACTGATGGAACCGACGGTGGGACCAACACCACGGATGGTGGGGCCACAGATGGGGAAGATGGTGGAAGCCAGTCCTCCAGCGACCTTGCTGGGAACGCTCTCTACCTGGTCCTTCTTGTTGTCGCTGTTATTGTCATCATAGCGATTATCGTAGGCGTCCTGCTGTTCCTGAAGAACAGGGAGGAAGAGGAAAGCCCGAGGATCCCGGAGGAGGATGTGGAGATAGGGGAGGAGGACCTGTTCGAGGACAAGGACGAGATCGTGGACGCGGAGGTCACAGAGGACATCAAGCCGGAAACGGAGGTGGTCGAGGAGGAAGAGAGCGTAGATGGAGATGAACCGCGAGAAGATGAGTTCGATGAGGACGATGACCTCGATTACGATGAAGATGAACCAGATGACGAGGGGTGGGACCAGGTGGAGTTGGAAGAAGAACAGGATGAAGATGAATGGGCAGACTAGTCGGTCGATCCAAGCCATTGGTTCAGGTTGTATCACTTGAACTGACCTGACTAGAATGCTATATATATGGACAAATATGAGAAATTGGACCTCCGGGGTGAACCTATGGGTAGAAAACTGAGCGTATTGGTAGTATGTATGTTGATAGTTAGCAGTTTCGTTGGGATCATAACGATCCTCGATGGACCGCTGGTCGAGCCTGCTGAAGCTGCAGTTCGAACCTCGGTCCATATCGATCCAAGTGAAGTGAGCTATCCTGTGGTTGACACCATGCAGGATCTGGCATTCGACACCGATAGTATCATTACCACTCCCTCGGAGGGAGAAGGGTTCTGGGGTCAGGATGCCAACTATGAAGGGTTCCAGGCTCGTTATTATGACCATGGGGACGGGACCATCACCGACAACATCACCGGGTTGATGTGGCAGGCAGATCCCAATGGATATGACAAGGCACCGTGGATGGAGGCTATGAACAACGCCTCGAACGGGAACATCACTACAGGTGGTCACAGTGATTGGAGGGTGCCAACTATCAAGGAACTGTACTCGCTCATTGATTTCAGGGGAGAGGACTGCCAGTGGTGGGAGGAATCCGGAGGGACAGATACATCAGAGCTCACGCCTTTCATAGATACCAATTACTTTGGATTCAAGTACGGGGACACTTCCAAAGGAGAGCATGTCGTTCAGGCCCAATACTGGTCGTCGACCCAGTATGTGAGCACGACTATGAACAATGTCCATACGGTATTTGGCGTTAACTTTGCAGATGGAACATTGAAGGGCTATGGCACTACCTTAAAAGGGGGCACACCAAATTACTCATACGTCCAGTACGTCCGTGGTGGAGACAACTATGGTGTCAATGACCTCGAGGACAATGGAGATGGCACTATCACAGACTGGTCAACGGGCCTTATGTGGAAGCAATATGATAGTGGATCTGGAATGAACTGGTCGGATGCACTCGACCACGCTGAGTCCATGACGTTCGCAGGTTACTATGACTGGAGACTTCCGGACGCAAAAGAGCTTCACTCGATCGTCAACTATTCGGTCTCACCCACAACAAATGGAACCCCGACCATTGACCCATTGTTCAATTGTACTAAGATAAAGGACGAGGCGAACAACGACACATTCCCATACTACTGGACCGGGACCACGCTCCACAACTGGACCACAGGCACAAATGGATCCTTTGCCATATATGCTGCCTTTGGTCAGGCTTATGGATGGATGGAGAAAATGCCTCCGGGTTCGGGTGTATATAACCTGATCGATGTCCATGGAGCAGGTGCTCTTCGTGCCGACCGAAAGGAGGGGAACCCATCGAACTACCCGCAAGGCAATGGGCCGTTCGGCGAGGTCATCAGGATAGATAATTACGTCAGGGTCTGCCGTTACATCGGTGCAGAGAGCCTTTTCAAACAAGGTAATGGAACCATTGGTAATCCTTATCTCATCCACAATGTCTGGGAACTCCAGAACATGACGCTTAACAAATCAGCTCATTATAAAATAGTAAACGACATAGACGCCACTCCTACCCTGACCTGGAACAGTGGTGCCGGATATGATCCAGTAGGTTCTAATTCTGATCCGTTCACAGGTTCCCTTAACGGAGAGGGATATACCATTGATGGTTTGTTCATCAACCGCTCTACCAGGGATTATGTTGGTATTTTCGGATATGTAAGTGGTGTAGGAACAGATATTCACGATATTGATTTGACTAATGTTAACTTCACCGGGGATGAAAATGTCGCAGGTATAGCTGGCTATCATTCCTTTGGGGATATCTGGAACTGCACTGTTGATGGTATCATTTCATCCACAGACTATGAGGTTGGTGGTGTGATCGGGTATAAGGAATTAGGCTCAATTGATAATTGTATCAATTATGCTACAGTATCAGGCGAAGCAGATGTTGGTGGCATTGTTGGTGAGTCTGATGCAGATATTATCGACTGTGATAATTATGGCGACATCATTAGTACGCTCAGTGGACACAGGGTTGGGGGAATTGCCGGTAATGTAGAAGATTACAACATCACCAATTGCAAGAATTATGGAACAGTTTCCAATATCAATATGGGAAATGGTGGAATCGTTGGGTTATTTCAAAATGGCCTAATAGACCGTTGTATAAACTATGGTGATGTTACTGGAGATGATCTTACCGGTGGAATTGTCGGGGAAGGAGATAACCTTAATATTTGCAACTCCTCAAACTATGGCGATCTTACCGGAGATCGATGGGTTGGTGGTGTGGCAGGTCGAGCAGATGATATATCAAATATTTGGAACTGCACTAATGTAGGAAACTTCTCTGGTAATGAATATGTTGGTGGGATTGCGGGAAGGCTTCAAATTGGCGATATGTTTGATTGTATTAACTATGGTGACGGAGACTCCCCTCAACTTCTTGGTGGAATAGCTGGAAGGCTTGATAACGCTTCAATTTGGAGCTGTTATAACTATGGAAAAATGACTGGTACTGCATCAAGCATTGGAGGTATTTCCGGAACTGTAAATAATGACGTTACAGTCACCAACTGCCATTCTTATGGAGATATTTCAGGTTTGAGTAATGTTGGAGGCTTGATTGGAGAAAACCAAGGCACTGTTGAAAATTGCTTTGCAACCGGAGATGTTGGAGGCGTTGACAATGTTGGGGGTTTCGTTGGATTGCACTTTTCCGGGTCAATATCAAACAGTTCTGCTTCTGGTGACATAAATGGATTATCTGACATAGGTGGCTTTGTAGGTGGTAGTTATGGGTCTATCATTAATTCCACAAGCTCAGGAGATGCATCCGGCACTTCGTATGTTGCAGGATTCGTTGGATATGTCGAAACGATCATATCTATTGAGAATTGCTCAAGCAGCGGTAATGCTACCGGATCGGATTATATTGGGGGTTTTGCTGGAGAGAGCGATGATGCTATCTTTAAGTATTGCTCTGCAACAGGGAATGCCCAGGCCAGTTCTTCACAGGCTGGGGGATTTATAGGATACAATGGTGGAGATATCTACTGGTGTTCAGCAACCGGGACGGCTACCGGAACCGGTTTGGCAGATGAGATCGGTGGATTTGCAGGTATAAATAGCGACACTATAGAAAACTCCTCTGCTACCGGTGATGCATCCGGTGATGATCGTATCGGTGGATTCGTTGGTGACAACAGTGGAGTGATCAACAATACTTATGCCTGGGGTGAGGTCACCGGTGATACTTCTGTTGGTGGTTTTGTAGGACAGAACTCTGGAACCATCAGTATGTCCTACAGCACAAGGCTTGTTTTAGGAAATACAAATGTTGGCGGTTTCTGCGGTGACAACAGTGGAACCATTTCCGCAAACTGCTTCTTTGATCGAGATAATTCCGGGACTGGTTCAAGTGATGGCGGGATCGCAACTTGGAATGACGATATGATGATGCAGGCTACATTTACAGCCAAAGGCTGGGACTTCACAAATGTCTGGATGATCAGAGAGGACGAGACTTGTCCTATGTTCGACCTCATCACTTATCCAACACCTACTGGAAGTGGAACAGCCGGAGACCCATATGTTATCACAAATGTTTACGAACTCCAGGGTATGGAGAACGACCTGAATGGAGTTTATATTATTAACAACAGCTTTGATGCTTCAGAAACCGAGGTCTGGAATGGCGGTGTTGGTTTCATTCCTGTCGGGACCAGTTCTTCTATGTTCAAGGGTTCTCTGGACGGTCAGGGATACACAATAACAGGCCTGAACATCTATAGGCCAAGGAGCAACGATCAAGGCATTTTTGGTACCGCGGGTCTCAGTTCATCGGTATTCCAGAACATTCATATGGACGATTTCGATATCGAGGCAAATTCCCAGAAAGCTGGCCTAGCAGGGAGAATAAGCGGTGGCATTCTTAGGAATTGCACATTCAATGGATCGATCAAAGGGAACAGCTGGAGGAACGCAGGTATTGTTGGTTACTTTGCAGGTTCAGAATTTGTCAATTGCACAAATTACGGTCACATCCAGGGTCTAAGATCGACTGGTGGGATCGTTGGAACAAATACCGCATCGGTCTTCAATAACCATACCAATTATGGTCTGATCAATGGTCAGGCCCAGGAAGTAGGGGGGATAGCTGGGTCAAACTCCAAGGGAGGGCAGGATTGTATCAACTGGGGGAATGTAACACACAACAATGATGATGTTGGTGGAATTTTTGGCTATGTAAGTGGAGGAACCATCGAACGCTGTGTAAACTTCGGAAACGTTTCTACCACCAGAGACGAGGCTGGTGGTATTGTTGGCCGGATCAGAAATACCGCTTCGATCTATAATTGTGTGAACTATGGAAGTGTTACTGCAGATGACGAGGTTGGTGGGATTGCCGGTGAGGAAAATGGCCAAGAGATCATAGATTGCATCAACTATGGCACGATCTCAGGCGATGTCTACGTTGGAGGTATTGTCGGTATACAAGATGACAGCGATGTTTTTGATTCCGTGAACAACGGCTTAATAGTGGCAAATTATGGTGTCGGTGGAATAACCGGTTATCTCGATATTGGTGAGATCTCCAATTGTGATAATAATGGGGATGTTTATTATGGAAATCGTCTTGGGGGCATCGCCGGGATCATAATAGAAGGATCGATCTATAATTCGAATAATTTTGGTGATGTTTCAGGAGATGATTATATTGGCGGGGTTGTCGGAGAGGCAAATGGTGAGGGGTTGGTAAATTACTCCTTCAATTACGGCGACATTACCGGCGATATTTATATTGGTGGCGTTGCAGCCTGGTCAAATATGGAAATCAACAATAGTGCTTCTATAGATGCAACGATAACTGGAAACAGCACATACGGTGGTTTTGTTGGTCGGAATTTTGGATCGATCAACCGAAGTTTCAGTACTGGTTCAGTTGTTAAAGGTGCAGGGACAGGAGACACTGCTGGTGGATTTGCCGGAAGGAACGAATGGTCCATCGATAACAGTTTTTCAAAATGCTCGGTCACAGGAAGTTCAACCGTTGGCGGTTTTGTTGGAGAGAATATCGGGCGCATCAATACAAGTTACAGCATTGGGGCTGTGACAGCATCAAGTACATTTGGTGGGTTCTGTGGTGACAACACTGGTGGAACAATCCGAAACTGTTTCTGGGACACAGTATCATCCGGTCAAGCGACAAGTGATGGCGGAACTGGACAGACAACAGCCCTAATGCAAAAGGCGGCAACTTTCATCACTCCCGGTTGGAACTTCACAGGTATCTGGTCCATCTTCGAGGACGAGACCTATCCATTCTTTGGGACGTATTCCACCTTAGGGGGTTCGGGAACAGTTGGCGATCCGTTCAAGATCAAGAACGTTTTCGATCTTCAGAATATGAGGAACTACCTGTGGGCGAACTTCACCATAGTCAACAGTTTTGATGCTTCCGAGTCAAAGTTCTGGTATGATGGGGATGGTTTCGAACCTGTTGGAACAACCTCAACTCCATTTACTGGCTCGTTGAATGGTCAGGGCTTTGTTGTTGATGGTCTTTACATCAACCGCCCTTCTGAGGATCGTGTTGGGCTCTTTGGACAAATAAATGATCAGGACTCAAAGTTGGAGAACCTGCACTTGATCAATGCTTACATCAAAGGAGATGATCTTATTGGCCTTTGTGGTGTATTTTATGAGGGAACTATATTCAACAGCTCGATCGAGGGTACCATCCTAGGTGATAGTCTGATCGGTGGGATGGTTGGTCTGTTTGAAAATGGAGTACTTAACAACTGTACAAATAGTGCAGATATCGAAGGAAGTGATGAAACCGGTGGGTTGGTAGGTGTGGGAGACTACATTGACATCTTCGGATGCCACAACTATGGCGATGTCACAAACAGTGATACAAGTACCGGTGGAATTGTTGCAAATGCCTACACGGTGGATATTCGAAATTGTACCAATTATGGTACTATCAAGGGGGATTATAAGTCCGGAGGAATCGTTGGTGGAAACGAAGTCGCTTCCATCGAGAACTGTACCAATTATGGTGATGTTTATGGAGTAGAATACACCGCTGGAATAATCGGTAATTCGGAAGATATTTACTTGAACTACACTCAAAACTACGGTGAGATAACTGCCACTGATGAAGCAACCGGTGGTATCACAGGGTATATCGATGGTTTTGGTTCTCTTAAGAATCCGATCAATCATGGCAATGTTACCGGAACGGAGAGTGTTGGTGGAATATGTGGTTATGTAGCGGAGTCAGACATTATTGATGGATATAATTACGGGAATATTGATGGGGAACACCATCTGGGAGGTATTGCAGGATCAAGTAGTGAAGCAAGATTGTCCAATTGTGTAAACGAAGGTTTGGTTACTGGAACCAGTATAGATGTCGCTGGAATAAGCGGTTATTTTAGTGATGAAACTATGTTCAACTGCATCAATTACGGAGATGTAACCAGTTCATTCTATGTAGGGGGGCTTGTTGGGCATTCCAATTCTGCGACCATTGAGATGTGTGTAAACTATGGCGATGTCAATTGTACTCTCAGCCGTGGTGCTGGGATCGTAGGTGAAGCTGAGGGAACAACAATCAGTAAAACGACTAACCACGGCGATGTGTTCGGAGGTACGGACTGGGGGTTGGGTGGATTTTCAGGCTTCCTTACTTTAAATTCTTATATCTTCAACTGCACGAATTATGGAAATGTATCAAGTGGAGATGATGATGTCGGAGGATTTGTTGGAAGAATGCAATTCTCTTCACAGGTCAAAAACTGCACAAATGAAGGTATGATCTCTGGAAATGAATACTCTGGTGGAATTGTTGGCCAATCTAACACGGGTGTTATCCAGAATTGTACAAACCTTGGTTATATTTTTAGTGAACATAACACAGGCGGCATCATTGGTGGAAATGATGGAACTCCCATTTCCAATTGTGAGAATTATGGAATAATAAATGGGACGGGAATTTATGCTGGTGGTATAAACGGCATTGCAGATGGTGCGTCAGTTGTGAACTCTTCGAACCACGGAAATGTCACTGGTGATTACAGCGTCGGTGGAATTTCTGGGTTCCAGCAAAACACCTATTATTTTGGTTTAATAAACTATGGTACGATTTATGCTACCGATTTTATGGTTGGTGGTATTGTTGGTGGTTTTGCAGGTGAGATCCATAATTGCTCCAACTATGGTTCTGTTATTTCCGATGAGGATAATGCGGCAGGAATTGTAGGATACCTTGGTTCCAATTCAATGATTGAGAATTGTTCGAATCATGGAGAAATTTACGGAGCAGAGGACGTAGGTGGGATTGCAGGATATGCCTCCAACTCTGATCTAAAACATAACTCAAACTATGCATCTGTAACAGGAACTGAGGACTACGTTGGAGGAATTATTGGCTACTTTTACCGATTTTCTGGGAGTCACTGGGCAACTAATAATCAAAATTTTGGTACAATATCCGGTGAAGAAATGATCGGTGGAATAATAGGAATGCATCGGGGTGGTGACTTAAATTTCAATATCAACTATGGCGATGTTAGTGGAGAAGACTATCTCGGTGGAATCTCTGGTCTTCATTCAATGGGTGGTGGTAACATCCATAATTCCTATAATTACGGTAACATTTCTGGTGTTGATCAAATCGGAGGTATTTGTGGTTATCTTAATACTGGAAACCTTCAGCGATGTGTGAACTATGGCGACATCAACTCTTCTGGTTCTAATGGAGGCGGTATCGCCGGCCGATCCACCCGGGAACTAAAAGACAATGTCAATTTTGGAAATGTTTCCGGAGATTCTAATATTGGCGGTATGACCGGTTATTGTAACAAGGATATCACGAACTGCACTAACTGGGGCGATATCACCTGTGTATCTGTGAATGGTGCCGGGATCGTAGGTGCGTATGGTTCTAGTCGAACTGTTTTGGATTGCACCAACAATGGCAATGTTACCGGAACCGCAAATGCTGTGGGTGGAATAATTGGGTATTTCAGTACCGGATCAGTGATCAATTCACACAACTACGGTTACGTCTATGGAAATTCTTCTGTTGCTGGTATTGTTGGTAGCGGCTGGACCCTAACACTCGCCAATTGCACGAACCACGATGACATCTATGGAACATCATACGATGTAGGCGGTATCATCGGTTATAATTATGATTCCGATGTTACAAATTGCACGAACCTTGGCTCGGTCGATGGTGAAATGAACAATGTTGGTGGTATCATTGGTGAGAATGACCGGGGAAGTATTGTCACATCTACAAACTTTGGTGATGTTTCTGGTATTGACTTCGTAGGTGGGTTGGCGGGAATCTCCTTTGACTCCAATGCAATTATCGAGCACAGCTGCTCATATGGCGATGTCTCTGGAAACAACAATACCGGAAGTTTAGTAGGAAATAATACAAGAACCATCAAGGACTGTTACGCTCAAGGAGATGTGTCCGGAAACGACAAGGTCGGTGGATTGGTAGGCGGCAACCAAGGAACCATCGATGATGCCTACAGCTCTGGATCGGTAACCGGAACCACCCTGACAGGCGGCCTTTGCGGAGAGAATTTCGGCACGATCACCAACTGTTTCTGGGATACTCAAACGTCGGGCCAGGCAGCAAGTGATGGTGGAACTGGACAGACAACGACCCAGATGATGACAAGCACTACGTTCACTGGAGCTGGCTGGGACTTTACCAATGTCTGGGCCATCGAGAACACGAGGTCCTATCCATACTTCGATCATCTTCTTGAGTTCTACTATCCTCCACAGATCCTTACTGATTCCCTACCAGATGCCACAGAGGACCTGTTCTACAACCAGACCATCCTCTTCGATATCACCATTGTCCCGAGCGGCATCCCGCAATGGTCTTTGAGGACCAATGCGAGCGGTTGGTTGACCTTGACCGATGGTGTCCTATCAGGCACTCCAGGGGACAATGATGTTGGGACCTTCTGGGTGGAAATGACCATCACTGATGCGTTCGATGCAACGGACACTGTTAACCTCACTCTGATCGTTCTCAACACCAATGATGCACCTTCAATAACGACCCTAGAGCAGATCACGACCGATGAGGACGTTCTGTATGAGGTCGACTACAATGCAACGGATGTTGATGCCAGCGACTCGCAGACCTGGGCACTCGATACGAATGCGGGATGGTTGAGCATCGATGTCATGAGCGGGGTTCTTTCTGGAACACCGACTAATTCAGAGGTTGGCTCATACTGGGTGAATGTTACCGTCAACGACACTGTTGGTGCGGGCGATTTCCAATACTTCATCCTAACCGTAGAGAACGTCAATGACGACCCGATCATCGATACGGTGGATGTCGAGACAGCCACCGAGGACGTTGAGTATTCCGTCGATTACGAGGCTCACGACATCGATCCTACCGGTGATACTTTGACATGGTCTCTCCATACAGAAGCGGATTGGCTCGATATCGACCTCAACACCGGAGTCCTCTCGGGAACACCGACCAACGACGATGTTGGGTCCGTCTGGGCCAATGTCACCGTGTCTGATGAGAAGGGTGGTTCATCCTTCACAAACTTCTCGATAGAAGTATCAAATGCCAATGATGGTCCTGTCATCGATACAGACCATGTTGATACTGCCTACGAGGACACATTATACTCCGTCACATACTCTGCAACAGACCCTGATCCAACAGGTGACAGCTTGACCTGGTCCATGGACAGCAATGCAGGATGGTTGGGCTTTGACGCAGGAACAAGGGTACTCAGTGGAACTCCTCTCAACAATGATGTAGGCTCCTACTGGGTAGAGATACAGGTGAGCGATGGATTAGGTGGGCAGACAGTTGAGAACTTTACCTTGACCGTCGAGAACACGAACGACCCACCGTCGATCGTCAGCACACCTGTCCTCAACGCTACAGAACTTGTGAAGTACACATACAATGTGACCGCAATCGATGATGATCTCATTCACGGGGACGTCCTGACATTCTCATTCGATAGCGCTCCGGCAGGAATGAACATCAATGGAGCAACAGGCGCTATCACATGGACACCGACGAAAGACCAAGTGGGAGAGCATATCGTCATTGTGAACGTCACCGATGGAGATGAGTTCCATACACAGACGTTCACTATCAATGTCATTGACGTCCCAGAACCCAACGAGGACCCGATCATTGACATGGACCCATCTACGATGGTCGTTTATGACGAGATGTATATCGAGAGCCTGATCGCGACGGACCTTGACGGGGATACATTGACCTGGTCATTGAGAACGAACGCAGGGTGGTTGGACATCGAGACTGGAAGGATCGTAGGTATTCCTACCCAAGCAGACATTGGAACATATTGGGTGGAGCTAACAGTGGCCGATGGTCGGGGTGGTACTGATATCCTCAACTTTACTGTCAAGGTCTGGGATGGGATTACACCTACATACGATATTGATGTAGGACCCTTGGTGTACGAGGATGGAGAACCAGCAGATGGTATCGTAATGATACTGGATGATGGAACGGAAGAGACCACCAACGATGACGGCCATGTGACGTTCGAGGGATTGGAACCCGGAACATATGATGTGACCATCAAGGCACCGGTCGGTGACTATTTCTTCACTCTGACGGTCAATGAAACAGGCGATGCAGATTATACATTACCGATCATCGAGAAGGACCCAGGTAGTGGTTCCAGTTCAGACCTGGGAACCGCGAACATCATCCTTATCATCGTGGCGATCTTGGTCTTGATACTGGTCGCTATCGTTGCGCTCCTGTTCGTCAGAAGCCGCATGTCCCAAGATCAAGAGGAAGCCTCTGAACCGGATGAGGTCGAGGAAGAGGAGGAGGTGGAGGAAGATGAAGAGGACATGCCAAAGGTCGAACCTATCGAAGTAGAAGTATTGGATCCCGAGGATGAAGGATGGGATGACCTTCCAGATGAGGATATGGATGAGGAACTACAAGAGCTAACACCGGAAGAGGAGTTCGAAGAGGAACTTGCAGAGCTTGAGTCAATCGATGAGGATGGGGATGAGGTATGGAGCACTGAGGAAGAGGATTGACCAAAGTCCATAAACCACCAGTCCATTCCAAGCTATGATGGCTCTGAAGCCTCTCAAGGTCATCCTCCTCATAGCAGGAACGATATGTCTAGGTCTAGGCATCCTAGGCATCTTCCTCCCTCTGCTTCCCACCACTCCGTTCCTCATCCTTGCAGCTCTCTGTTATGTCCGTAGCTCGGAGAAGATGTACAAGTGGTTGCTCAACAACAAGCTCTGTGGAGAGTACCTGCGGAACTATCTTGAACGCAAGGGCATGAGGGTCAGGAACAAGATCATCACACTAGCCTTGTTGTGGGCAACACTGGGAGTATCTGCGTTCCTGTTCACGGACATACTTGAAATAAGACTCCTACTACTTGTCGTAGGAGTAGGCGTTACCTGCCACATCCTGTGGATCAAGACCTATAGGAAATGATCACTTTCTCAAGATGAAGAACGCGTAGGAGTAATACTCTGCATACTTTTCGAACACTGCAAGCTCGTTCCTAGCCTCGACCAGGACGTCCTCGGCCTCAGGTATGCCCTTCCACTCCTCCTCCTTCTCCTCGACCTTGATGACGAGGTGGTTGTAGTAGGGGGTGGTCCACGATGAGTGAGGTAAGATGAAGTGGTCCACGTAATGGTAACCGAGGTCCTCTGCTATCTTGAGCTTCTCGTCTGCGAAGTCTATCTCTGGGTACTCATCCCAGAAGACCTTGACCTCGTGCGGCGGGTCTGGCTTGAGCCATACAGCTTCGCTTGCTACGAGATATCCTCCAGGTCGGAGGAACGACTTGAAGACCTCAAGACCACGTCTAAAACCTATGATGTAGATCGCTCCTTCTGACCAGACCACATCGAAACTTTCCAGCTTCCAATCCATGTCGGTCATGTCACCTTGAGTGGTCACAAGCCTATCTGCTACACCTTCCTTCTCGGCGAGGGCCTTGGTCCTATCGAGCATGATCTGGTAAAAGTCAAGAGCTACAACCGTGCCTTTGGTCATCTTGAGGAGGTCCACGGTCTGCACGCCCGGACCGCATCCTACGTCGAGGATCTTCGGTTCGTCGACGAGCTTAAGCTGCTCGAACGCCCGTCTTGTGGAGTTGCTATCGCCTGGTCCTGCTCTGGGTAGAGTGCCGTAAAGCTCCATGAAGTACTCTTCGCGGTCCATGCTGGCCTGAAGGTTCGACTCCCATTTATACCTGATAGGTAATTCCCCCTTTGATGATGCGCATAGCTTTGGTCGAAGGCGACGGCGTAGGGCCAGAGGTAGTCCAAGCAACCGTCAAGGTCCTCGTGGCGCTGGTCCCGGATATCGAGCTCATCGAGCTTAAGGCAGGACTGCAGTGCAACAAGGACACAGGGCAGTTCCTACCGGATGAGACCGTCAACGGGATAATGGAGGCGGACTCGTGCCTCCTTGGGGCTGTGCAGTCCGCACCAGCAGGCACTCCGGGTTACAGGCCAGTGGTCCCGATGCTCCGGCAGAAGCTCGACCTGTATGCGAACCTGCGCCCGGTCAAGCCTATCGTAGGGGATGGCCCAGACATGGTGATCGTTCGGGAGAACACCGAGGGATTGTACGTGGGGGAAGAGCGGGTGGAGGAGCTGGAGGACGGGACCAAGGCCTATGTTGCCGAGCGGCGATACTCCGACTTGGGGATGAAGCGGATCTGTAGGTTCGCGTTCACCTATGCCAGGGACAATGCTCGCAAGAAGGTAACTTGTGTTCATAAGGCGAACGTGATGCAGGTGACGGATGGGGCGTTCAGGAAGACGTTCGGTGAGGTCTCGCAGCGGTTTCCCAAGCTGCGAACGGATGAGCTTTTCGTTGATGCAGCTGCGATGTTCATTATCACAGACCCAGCTCGGTTCGATGTTGTCGTGACCACGAACCTGTACGGAGACATCCTATCTGACGAGGCTGCAGGTCTTGTTGGTGGATTGGGATTGGCGCCGTCCGGGAACATCGGAGAGGTCCATTCGTTCTTCGAGCCAGTGCACGGATCGGCCCCCGACATCGCGGGCAAGGGCATCGCCAATCCGACAGCGACCATGCTCTCTGCGGCCATGATGCTGAAGCATCAGGACAAGGTCGGTCTTGCTGAGCAGATAGAGGCTGCGCTGCGTGAATGCTATGCTGCAAAGGAAGTTACGAAGGACCAGGGTGGGAGCCTTGGGACACAGGAGTTCGCAGACGCTGTAGTGAAACGATTGTAAATATTCAATAATTGGCACCCTCCATCAATGTACCCGAAAATAGATGGTCAACCTCCGGCAGGCTTCGAAAAAGGGAGAAGAAGGGGTCGATATCCAGAACTAGAATTCTAGTGCTATAACAGTTCTGAATATCGATTCTTATCAGTAATTTTTCAAAGCCTTTCTACGGCGACCATCCCTTCTCGATCCTCTCCAGGTTCTCCTGTACCGTATCCTCCGAGATCTGATACAGACTTGAGCCTTTGGCATCGATAGCTACGACCAGTGGTCCAAGCTTCTCCACCTCGAACACCCATAGAGCCTCGGGCATACCGAGCTCCTCCCAGTGGACGTCCACTATCCTGGTCACGGCATCGGCAGCTACAGCCGCACAGCCACCAGGCATGGCAAGGTAGACGCATGAGTTCTCCTTCATGGCCTCAATGACCTTGGGACCCATGCCCCCCTTTCCGATGACCACGCGGACACCAAACTTGGTGATGAACTCAGGCTCCAGGTCCTCCATGCGGGACGAGGTTGTTGGGCCAGCGGCAAGGACCTTCCTGTCCGAGCCCTCTCCAACAATGAGAGGGCCGCAGTGGTAGAGTATACCTCCGTTGAGGTCGAACGGAAGTGCTCCCGCTTCCAAAGCTTTCATGTGGCCCTCGTCACGCAGGGTAGCGATGATGCCGGAGACGTAGACCACATCTCCCACAGAGAGCTCTTTGACAGCCTCGGCTGCGACCGGGGGGGAAAGGACCGTCAACGGTTCACCTCCCTTATGGCCTCAGAGCCGTAATCGGATGGATAATCGAGATAGACAACTGTCCCGGAGCTGTGGACCCGGGCAGTGCAGTGTCTGGATGCCCAGCACTGAAAGGCGATAGCGAGCGGTAAGGACGCTGTGTGACAGTAGGCGTAGTCAACCTTGACAGCCAGAGTGGACGTCTTGCCACCAAGTCCCATCGGTCCTGTCCCAAGCGAGTTTATCGCTTCATAAAGCTCATCCTCGAGCTTGGCGATCTCTGGGTCAGGATTGGAGTCCATGATAGGCCTCATCACAGCCCTCTTGGCAAGCTTCAAAGCAAGATATGAATCTCCGCCAAGACCGATGCCGATGATGCCTGGGGGACAGGGGTTGCCTGCAGCACTGGCCATGGCCTCGACAACAGCCCTCTTCACACCTTCCATCCCCTGGGACGGGGACAGCATCTTCAGAACGGTCATGTTCTCGGACCCCGCTCCTCGCGGGAAGGCTGTGATCTCGATGAAGTGTGCTCCTGGAAGCACGTTGAACACGATGTAAGGCATCAGTTTACCGATATTGTTGCCAGGGTTCTCGTTGGTAATGGGATGGACCGCATTCGGCCGCATCGGCACCTCGTTCGTAGCTCTGGCCACACCCTTCTGGACAGCGTCGATGAAGACGTTGAGGTCCATCTCCATCTCCTCGCCCATGTTCACGTAGAATGTGGGAGTTCCGGTGTCCTGGCATATCGGGATGCCCTTGGAGGAGGCGACACTGATGTTCTCCAGTATCGCGGCAAGCTGCATTTTGGGGACGTTCTCGGTCTCTGCCTCATAGGCCCTGGAGAGGGCGTCCACTACATCAGAGGGGATGGTGGTCAAGGCTCTTCGGAGGATCTCGACGGTGATGTCCTCGATGAGCTGGGGAGTGATTCCGGCGTCCATTAGGGCTTGCCTCGCCCTGGTGCATCACCCATAGGATAGTTATGGTTTTTGCATGGTCTGGGAAGATAATGGGTTTGTTGCAGGGTCTTGGTCATTATCAGGTCAATGGATGCAACGTTCGTTAAAACAAATCCACGCTATTTGTTTATATATTTAACACAATCAGTCGGAACCAGCGACCTGGGTCCAAGCCTGTACCAAGGCCATGTGGGGGAGTTTGGCCAGGTCTATCAGTGTCTATCGCAGGAGTGACCGAACATGGGAAAGGAATATGCTGAATGGGTTTTGGGGGATCTACTGGCCGAGAGGGCCAAGAACGCACCTGACGCTGTGGCTATCATCCACGAGGACGTCAAGACTACCTATGGTGAGCTCAACAAGATGGCTGACGATATGGCAGCTGCGCTCATCGACATGGGTGTCCAGAAGGGCGACAAGCTCGGTATCTGGTTCCAGAACCTGCCCGAGTGGGTAGTGGCCTGGTTCGGTATCAGCAAGGCTGGTGCCGTCGTCATACCAATGGATTATTGGTACAAGCCTTCCGAGGCCGAGTATATCCTGAACCACTCTGGAGCTGTCGGTATCGTCACCGCGAACACGTTCGGCAAGACCAACTTCCTGGACATGCTCGACGAGATCCGTCCGAACCTCACCAGTCTCAAGCACATCATCGTGGTCAACAACAACCCTGACTACGAGCCGAACCTAGAGAAGGGCGAGGTCACCTTGCCAGCACTTCTTGAGAAAGGAGCAGGCCTCGGCGGAAAGGCCGAGATGGTCCCTGACGATGTTGCATTCATTCTCTACACATCCGGAACAACTGGACAGCCAAAGGGCGCCCAGCTCACTCATGCGAACGTTATCAGGAACGCATGGGACGCAGCCGACATCATGGAGCTTTCAGCTGCTGACAAGTTCCTTGTCCCAGTTCCGTTCTCACACTGCTTCGGCAATGTGCTTTCAATTACAATGGCCTGCTGTGCAGGTGCTGGTATATGTCCAATGGACGTGTTCGACCCAAGGGCTGCCTTGGAACTCATCCAGAAGCACCAGCTCACCGTTGCGCACGGCGTGCCGACCATGTTCATCAGGGAGCTTGAGATCCTGGAGACAGAGAAGTTCGATACATCCTCTCTCAGGACCGGCATCATGGCAGGAGCACCCTGTCCGATCGACACCATGGAGGGTGTTATCAACATCATGGGCTTCAATGTCTGCATCGGTTATGGACTCACTGAAGCTTCACCTCTCATCACTATGACACAGATGAACGACGACATCAAGCATCGGGTCGAGACCGTCGGCAAGGCCATCCCAGATGTGGAGGTCAAGATCGTCGACGATGACCACAACGAGGTCCCAATGGGAGAGATGGGCGAGCTGGCCTGCAAGGGATACAATGTCATGAAGGGATACTTCAAGATGCCCGAGCAGACCGCTGAGGCCATCGATGATGATGGCTGGCTCTACTCCGGTGACCTGGCAACCGTCGACGAGGAGGGTTACTACAAGATCGTCGGCAGGAAGAAGGACATGGTCATCGTAGGTGGCTTCAACGTCTACCCTGTGGAGATCGAGAACTTCCTCATGGAGCATGAGAAGATCGTCAACGCTACCATCGTTGGTGTTTCAGACCATGATCTTGGTGAGGTCGTCGCAGCCGTCATCGAGGCTGAAGAGGGCATCACTGGCCAGGACATCGTCGATTACTGCTACGGGACCATCAACAAGTTCGCGGTCCCTAGGTTCGTCTTCATCGGTGACGAGATCCCGGTCTCTGGCCGTGGTAAGGTCCAGAAGTTCATCCTGCGAAAGCAGCTTGACGATAGGATCAAGGAAGAGGGCATCGAGAAGATAGTGCCGACGAAGGTCAAGGAACGGAGCTAGCTCCGAAATTAACTGGAAGATATTGTCCAATTCACTAAATAGCGTAAGCAATCGTAGTCTGGTGAATTGGACAACCGCTCTTCTCCCCCATTTCGGAGCTAGCGGAGTTCTTGACCTTTGGCTACCCACCCCCTATAGAACTCTTCACGATAACCTCTAAATACCACACTTCCATTCCACAACACTGGCCTCACAGAAGGTGCTCATATGCCTGGCGACTACGAAGACAACGTACCGGAAAAGATCGCGAAGAAGCAGAAAGAGTGGGAAGACAAGACGTTAAACCCCCTCCTCTCAAAGCACCCAGAGCGTTTGGAGAAGTTCATCACGACCTCCTCCATGCCTATCAAGCGGATCTATACCCCAGCAGACATCAAGGACTTCGACTACGAGGAGAAGCTCGGTTTCCCATCCGAGTATCCCTTCACCCGAGGTGTCCAGCCGACAATGCACAGGGGCAGGCTCTGGACCATGCGACAGTTCGCAGGTTTTGGCTCCGCTACTGAGACCAACGAGCGCTACCATTACCTTCTCAACCACGGCGAGACAGGCCTTTCCGTGGCTTTCGACTATCCAACACTTTACGGTTACGACACTGACCATCCGATGTCCGAGGGCGAGTTCGGAAAGTGCGGTGTGTCCATCTCCACCCTTGGCAACATGGAGACCTTGTTCGACGGCATCGACCCGACCAAGGTCACAACATCCATGACCATCAACGGCCCTGCACCAGTGGTCTGGGCGTTCTACATCGCCATGGCCGAGGGAAAGGGTGCTGCCAAGAACCAGATAGGCGGGACCATCCAGAACGACATCCTGAAGGAGTACATCGCACAGAAGAGCTGGATCTTCCCACCAGCACCATCTATGAAGCTTATCGTGGACACCTTCGAGTACGGGACCAAGGAGGTCCCCAGGTGGAACACCATCTCCATCTCCGGATACCATATCCGTGAGGCTGGGTCCACAGCGGCCCAGGAGCTTGCTTTCACACTTGCGGACGGTCTTGAGTATGTCCGTCACGGTGTAGAGCGCGGTCTTGATGTGGATGCTTTCGCACCACGCCTTTCGTTCTTCTTCAACGCTCACAACGACCTGTTCGAGGAGATAGCCAAGTACAGGGCCGCGAGGAGGATATGGGCCAGGGAGATGAAGGAGACCTTTGGCGCCAAGAACCCAAGGTCCTGGTGGCTCAGGTTCCACACACAGACGGCTGGTTGCTCCCTTACCGCACAGCAGCCGGAGATCAATCTTATCAGGGTTACCATCCAGGGATTGGCAGCGGTGATGGGCGGGACGCAGTCCCTCCACACAAATTCCATGGATGAGGCCCTTGCGCTTCCTTCCGAGAAGGCCGTGCGCCTTGCACTCCGGACCCAGCAGATCATCGCGCACGAGTCCGGTGTGACCAACACCATCGACCCACTTGCGGGCTCATACGCCGTAGAGGCGTTGACCGACGAGATGGAGGACCAGTGCTACGAGTACTTCCGAAAGATCGAGTCACTTGGCGGTGTGCTTCCAGCTATTGACAAGGGATTCTTCCAAAAGGAGATCGCAGACGCTGCTTACAGGTATCAGAAGGAGATCGAGGACAACACCAGGATAATGGTCGGTGTCAACGACTACTGCCTGGAAGAGGAGATCGAGATCCCTATCCTACGCATGGACCCAGAGGGTGAGCGCAAGCAGCTCCAGCATCTCAAGGACTTCAAGACCAACAGGGACCAGATCAAGTGCGACAGGGCGCTCGAAGGTGTCAAGAGGGCGTGCGAGGAGGACCTCAACACAATGCCTTACATCCTCGAGGCTGTCAAGACCCACGCTACACTTGGTGAGATCATCGGTGTGATGAAAGAGGTCTTCGGAGAATACAAGGAACCGGCCATCTTCTAACGGCCTTCCCGCTTGTATTTGCGATAATTCTGGGCAGCGTGAGCTATCCATTTCCAGCGTTCACGCTTCACTGCGTCCCCGCCCTTCTCCCTCCGCGCCTGGAGATTGGCGATCTCAGCGCGCATCTTGATGTAATTATCATAACGAGCCTGGTCCAGGTCCCCGTTCTCGATGGCTTCGAGAACCTTGCACTTCGGCTCGGACGTGTGAGAGCAATCGTTGAACTTGCATCCCTGGGCAAGCTCTGCGATGTCAGAGAACGCCTCGTCCAGGTCCGTCTCGTCGGCCCAGAGCTGTATCTCACGGATACCAGGATTGTCGATGAGCAGACCGCCCCCAGGTATCTTCACTAGTTCCCTGTGGGTGGTTGTGTGTCTGCCCTTGGAGTCGTCCTCCCTGACGCATGCGGTCTTCAGTACCTCGTCACCGCAGAGGGCGTTGATCAGAGTGGACTTACCCACACCGGACGCTCCGATCAGAGCGATGGTCACACCCTGGCCGAGGTAATCCGTGATGACCTCCAGGCCGTCCTGCTCCAGGGCGCTGATGGTGTGGACCGGAACACCGCTTGAGACGGACTCGGCTTGACCGGCCATCTCCTCGGGGTTCTCTGCCATATCTGCCTTGTTCAGGATAACTACTGGGACCGCTCCGGAGCCAGCGGCCATGGTCAGGAGTCGCTCCAGCTTGCGGAGGTTGAAGTCCCCGTCCATGCCCATGACGATGAACACGATGTCGATGTTGGCGGCAACTACCTGCTCTGCTGTTTTCCTGCCTGCGACCTTTCTGGAGAGGTTGCTCTTTCTCGGAAGGACCTTGACGATGACGTCCACGGGGTCCATGTGCTTGTAGACCACCCAGTCTCCCACCGCAGGGGCACCCTCGTCCTTGACGCGGGATGGGATGTTCGCTGTGATGTCGGAAGGAAGGACCGTGCAGGTTCCGCCTGTGGTCTTGACGACACGGCCGAGGCTGATCCCTTCGATCTTGGAGAGCCCAAGCTCATCGTATGCTTGCTGGAACTCCTCGTTCCATCCGAGAGCGTCGAGCTCGGTCATTGACGGGGGCATGAAGAGGTTCGATTTAATCCTTCCCCTTTATTGCCAAGTATGCCCAGAACATCTCGCCCTCTTCTCCATCGTGGATCCATCCAAAGGCCTTGATACGTTTAACCCTGGCTAGGCCGTTGGTTGTGAGTAGTTCATCGATGATATCGACTCCGTGCTGCCAGATATCCGCATGAAACTCCTCGTCCACAGAATGGTTAATGCCCTTGTTCCCTGGTGGTTCCTGGATGGTGAATGTGAAGGTCCCTCCTGGTTTGAGGACACGAGAGGCTTCTGTGAAAACTGGAGAGATGTCTTTGAAGAAGTGCATGACACCACAGCATAGGACGTGCTCGTAAGCCTCATCATCGAATGGGAATGGGGGCTTGGTCAGATCGCCCTGCTCCAGTCTCCGCGCGAAGTTCTTCTTTCGGCATTGGTCAAGCATCCTTGCGGAGATGTCCATTCCGTCCACGACGATGCCTGCCTTGGTGAAGTTGATCGAGGAAAGGCCAGTCCCGATACCGAGGTCGAGCAGCTCGTTCCCTTCCTTGAGGTACTGGAAGGTCAGACCAAGGACCAGGTCGTCCCCCCAGGATTCGTAATCGGCAACTAGATCGTCATAGCCTTCGTGGAGTTCATCCTGCCAGGTCGTTTCCTCATCCATGGTATCATCTCAAAGTCTCTTCTCCATCTCAAACACCTCGATCCCATGGTATGGCCTGGTCTTCCCCGTCCGCTTGTAACCCATCTTCTCGTAGATGACATGGGTCGTCTGGAGCGGGTCCGAGGTCTCCAGGGAGATGACCGAGCATCCATGAAGCTGTGCCATCTGGTCGAGCTTGTTGAAAAGGATCTTGCCAATGCCCCGACCCTGGAACTTAGGGTCTACGGCCATGGTGTAGAAGTAGAGGTTGTCCCCGTCCTTGATGTGTAGGGAGACCGTACCTACAATGGCCTCATCGATGGTGACCACGTAGATCCACTCCTCCTCGCTGGGGATGCGCTGGGTGAGGACCTCCTTTGAGGCTACAGTTGAGTTGTAGGCATCGATGGGATATTGGTCCTTGTAGGGTGAGAAGGCTGCATCCAGGAGGGCGTAGATGGGATCGACATCCTCGGGTTTGGCCTCTCGCAACAACGGCTCACTCATTGAGGTGGCAGTGCTGTGAGGGAACATATTGATTTCGATATGGGATCACTTCACATACTCCACACCCTCGAGCCCCTCGAACGCCATATCCCCGGTCAGGAACAACAACCCCCGCTCCCTAGCGATGTGATAACCCAGAGCGTCAACGTAACTGACATCGGGCTTCTTCGCCTTCAACTCCTTCCGAAGCCTCATCGCCCCCTTAAGCTCCTCGTCAGAAAAGTCTGTGGCCACTGTTGAGAACGACGCGAAAACATCCTCCGCGATATCAGGCTCATCCATCATGGAGTAATAGATCTCCATCAGATTGAGCCTGGTGGTCACTCCAGATGGTTCCTCGAAGAACTTCTTGTACCCCTTGCTTCCACCAATGAACTCGATGATGGCGTAGCTATCGTAGAAGTACTCAGTCATCCCATCCCCTCCTCATCCCATCCTTGATCTGTTGCGTGGAACCATTCTGTTTGTAGCTTCCGAACAGATCAGATATCGGTTTGACCTTCCTCTCCACCACTATCTCTATCGTATCGTTCGGATGCAGGTCGTTGTCCTTGACCAGGTCTGCTGGAAGTATCACGCCAAGGGAGTTACCCCATTTCTTGACCACCACTTTCACCATGGGCTCACAAGTATAGTTATACATTGAGTTATACATAAGGATTGTCTCATGGACTGCATAGTAGACCTTCGATTGGGACTACAAAGAATTGTCCGATTTGCCCGTATCAAAAAGCCAATAGTATAGGACAAGTCGGACAACCCTTCTTCTATCGGAGGTCTACGGAGCGAGGGCATGGGACAATCCTTATCTCTGAACAAATGTCTGATGAGTTTCCATTCGAACCATAATCAGTATGAATACCAGTAGGCTAAGCTTTATCAACTCCTACAGGTATGATAAATATGGTACGTCTCATGGAATCCAAGTTCACAGCCATCTTCGAAAAGGATGGCGATGTATGGATAGGCTATGTTGAGGAGATCCCAGGTGCGAACACCCAGGGCAAGACCCTGGAAGAGGCACGGGAGAACCTCAAGGAAGCTGTTGTTCTGGTCATAGAGGCAAACCGCAAGCTCGTCGAGAGGGACGTGGAGGGGAAAGAGGTCATCAAGGAGGAGCTGGCGGTGGCAATCTAGTGAAGCGGCGGAAATTGATCAAACATCTAACCTCTCACGGTTGTACATTACTGCGTGAGGGGGGACGCCACTCTGTTTTCATTAATCCAGAGAAAGGATTGGTTAGCACTCTCCCTAGGCACACTGAGATCTCTGATGTTCTGTCAAAAAAGATCTGCAAGGACCTCGGTGTTGAGGTGATACCTTGAGGTTGAACAGGTTCGATGGAGGGTACTCGAAGAAGCGATTCAAGTTCCCAGCTGCAGGTAGACGCATCCTAAACATCAAGGTCCCGTCCGGGATGCAGGTCCAGCATGTGTCCTTCGAGCTCGAGGGGAGCATGCTCAATGACGTTGCGATCGCCAAGGTAGGGGTGGTATCCAGCTCTACAGACTTCAAGGTCATAAGGACCATGCTCCAAGGTCTGGCACCTGCTGTGACACAGCTCACGAAGGGGTTCGGTCCCATCGGCCCATTGACGACCAGAAAGGCTGATGAATGTGACCTTGTGGTCGTTCACATTGATGAGGAGAAGCTGCAGCAGATGTCCGAGGAAGCTTTGCAGGAACACGATGTATTCGTAGTTGCAATACCGCTCAAGCCAAGGGAAGTATCGCGGGTGCTTGGGTCGGACAGACCTCTTATTATACTCGACCAGACCACGGCTTTGAATGCTGGGCTTGGGACCAAGGTGACGCTGGAAGCTGACATGGAGACCCTACACTCCAAAGGGATCGGGTCGCTGGTCAAGGGGATGGGTGAAGGGTTCATCGACCTGCAAAGCGGCAGCCGGTCTGTGGTGCCGTTCGTTCCGAAGAAAGCGGTAAAGGTTCCCGTCGTCGCTTTGAACCCTGGTGATTCCACCCCCATCCTTGACACCGGACAATCGAACCAGGCTGTGGTCCTGACCTCGAACCTGGACAAGATGGTCTACTTCGGATGCCCGAAGGTGAAAGGTATCTCGTCATCTCCGGTACTGACAGACATGTTCCGAAGAATGGTCCATTGGTGCGGTGAGGGTGGAGTTCCGGAAAAGGTTCGGATCACCATCGGGAACGAAGTTGTCCATGAGGATCCTGGAAAGCTTGATGGGACCATCGCTGTAGCTTCGGATTCAACGCACAAGGGGCATGGAGAGTGGGTTCTGCCAGTAGAGCTACGAAGTGAAGCTCCAGGGTATGTCACTGTATCTTCTCTGGAGGTCATTGCGAAGAGGCTTGTCCAGATTCGGAGGTTCTCTTCAGGACCTGACATGGAACTGGACCTTGGGGATGTGGACACGAGTTTGGGTGAGTTCGAGGTCCCTTCGAACGCAAAGGTCCTCAAGGCAGCCATGACCCTGGAGATCACACCGGAGAAGCAGATCGTGTCGGGGTGGGACCTTGAGCTCTCTATGACCACTCTCACGCTATCTCCGGATTATGTTGTTTCGCTCGACCTGGACCAGGAGTGTTCGGGGATCAGACTGCTTGTGTCCGGTGGACCTGCGAAAGGGAACATCCTAATTGGCAAGTCCAAGTCCAAGCTGGACATCCCCCAGGGAATGAACTGGGTTCATGTGGGAACTGGGAAGTGTGAGCCTGGTGAGATGACGATCGAGGTCATGGAAGGTGAGGCGAAGCTTCACTGCAGCACTACTTCGGGCAAGGTCCGTGTGAAAGGGCCCACCGGTGAGTTCGAAGATGTCGAGGTCTGGCCAATGCTCCAGTTGCTGGGGGAGATGGGCAAGGTCCCTGATGGGCAGCTGCTCATCGATGGACGATCGATCCAGGTCGGTCTATCATCAACCGGTAAACGGATGAGGCTGACAGGTCTCCAGAAAGCCATCACAACGAACGGTTCCATGGTCTCTCTCCACGCTCGACTTCCAGTACTTGGACGAGCAAGGCTTTCAGACCTGTACGTGGAGTGCGAGATCGAGGAGAACGAGGACATCGAGAACACTGGGCCGACCCTGAAGGACCTGAAGTTCAGGGCTCAGCAGATGGTCAGGTCCATCGAGCTTCTGGAGCAGGAACTGGCCAGTCAAGGTATAAAGGACATATAAAAGAGTTAATAAGCCCGATGTCCTTTCAGGTCATATCTGACCTCAATATAGGGAGTGAACCCATGAAGACCGTCTCTGAGATAAGAAAGCTGAAGGTTAACAACTACGTCATCGTCGAGGACGAACCCTGCAAGATCGTGGACATCTCCACATCCAAGCCTGGGAAGCACGGTGAATCCAAGGCCAGGATGGAGGTCATCGGGATCTTCGATGGCAAGAAGCGCAGCATCGTCAATCCAGTGACCCACAAGATCAGTGTCCCTATCATCGACAAGAGGACCGCTCAGGTCGTCTCCATCGAGGGCGATGAGGTCCAGCTCATGGACCTTGAGACCTACGAGACGTTCAATGTCCCAATTCCAGAGGAGTTCGAGGGTCAGATCGAGCCAGGCGCAGAGGTCCACTACCTCATCGCGATGGAACGGAAGAAGATCACCCGAGTGTGATCGGGAGCGTGCTCCACATGGAGCAGTCCTACCTTTTTGCCGATGCCGAGTCCCCTTTGGACGAGGCTGCTTTTGCTATCATAGGTGTACCCTTCGATAAAACGTGCAGCCATAGGTCGGGTTGTGCGACCGGACCCAAGACCATTCGTGACGAGTCCTACAACTTCGAGACACTGGTCTATGGTGTATGGACCGATCTCGAGGAGGTCGGGATGTATGACGCTGGTGATGTGGGGGAGAAGGTCACGGTGGGGGAGATGGTGGATGCGGTGATGGAGAGGGTGGCCGAGCTTGTAGAGGCAGATGCATTTCCGATACTTCTTGGTGGGGAACATTCGATCTCCGAGGCACCTGTTGTTGTCCTGAAGGAGAAGTTTCCCAAGCTGAAGGTCGTTTACATCGATGCTCACCTGGATTATAGGAAAGAATACGAGGGCAACCCACAGTCACATGCATGCGCTGCCCGACGAATGTCCGAGATCGTTGGTGCTCCGAACATAGTGGGTGTGGGGGTCAGATCTATGTGCTCGGAGGAAATGGTCCAGGCACAAGAGGACGGGCTCGGGTATGTGGACGCGTTCGTGTTCAAGGAAGAAGGTAGAGAAACTGCGGTGGAGCGGGTGATGGACCTTCTGAAGCTTGAGGAGGGAGACCCGGTCTATCTGTCACTTGATATCGATGGGATCGACCCAGCCTTCGCTCCAGGTGTGGGAACTCCAGAACCGTTCGGGTTGGACCCAATGGATGTTCGCTTGCTCATCCATAATCTCGCGCCTCATCTTGTAGGCTTTGACGTCATGGAGGTCAACGACTCCCATGGCAACACTGCAGCTTTAGCAGCCAGGCTGACCCGTGAGGTAATTGGCCTGGTGGCCAAGCACAATATTTCTCCAGAGGACGAGTAGAAGAACTGCGCCTCAGCTAGGACGGTCTGGACCAATGAAGATGGGTCGTTCTCCGCTACGCTAACTATTAGAATAGAATCGCTACAAACGATTCTTTGTCACCTAATTGGTCCAGCCCGTTCACGTAAGGAAGCCGCTCAAGCGGAGCTCTTCTTTGATCTTACGGATCGCGATCTGTATGTCATCTGGGTTCTTTGCTCCAGTGCATACGACCTTGCCAGAGCCGAACAGAAGGGCGACGACCTTTGGGTTGAAGACCCTGTAGACCAGGCCTGGGAACTGTTCTGGCTCGTACTCAACGTTCTCAAGTCCCAGTGAGACCGAGATGGAGTTGAGGTTGAGGGGTGTGCCGATGTCGTGGGTTGCAACGATGTTCTGGACCGTGATGGTCGGGTTGGTGTCCACGTCGATTTTGGCATCGTGAAGGACCTTGGCGATGTGCTGGATGGAGCTCTTTGCATCCTCGATGTCCTTGGCTCCTGTGCACACAACCTTGCCGCTGGAGAAAAGGAGCGTTGCAGTCTTGGGCTCGTCCATGTGATAGATGAGTCCAGGGAACCTCCCGACATCATACTCTGCGTTTGGCAGGATGTTGCTGATGGCTACGAGGTCCAGCGTCTTTGCGATGGTTGTGGTCGCTACTATGTTCTGAATGGTAATGTCCTCTTCCTGGGTCATATTGACTCCTTCCCCCCCTTTTTAAAGGGATTTAGGGGATTATATAAAGTATTTAAATAGTTTCCGTTCTGGAGCGGAAGAAATTGACCATTTTATGTACATGCACTGGGTGTGTATACATATAAAAAGAGAACAAAAAGAAAGAGTGGGTGATGGTCGGTCTGAAAGGAGTATGATGAAAACCCTGAAGAACGTGACGACGAAAAAGAGAGGTCGACCGGACCTTTGTTCACTGTCGTTGCAGTTGGTCCGGCCGATATTTTTCTGATGGTCGTCCCGTTCTTTGGCGGGTTTACATCATACCCATGCCACCCATACCACCCATTCCACCCATGCCACCCATACCGCCGAGGTCCGCACCACCATCATCGTTCGAAGGCAGGTCAGCGACCAGTGCCTCTGTGGTGAGGATCATTCCAGCAATGGAACAGGCGTTCTGCAGGGCAGACCTGGTGACCTTGAGCGGATCGATGACACCAGCCTTGAGAAGGTCCTCGTATGCATCGGTGGCTGCATTGTAACCAATGGACTGCTTCTTCTCGTCCTTGAGCCTCTCGACGATGACGGACCCTTCCTTGCCAGCGTTCGTTGCGATCTGCCTGATAGGCTCCTCGAGGGCGCGCTTGAGGATGTCCAGACCGAGTGCCTCACCAGGTGTGGCCTCGACCTTGTCCAACACGGTCTGGGCGTGGAGCAGTGTGATACCGCCGCCTGGGATGACGCCCTCGTCGATAGCGGCCCTGGTGGCCTGGAGCGCGTCGTCGACCCTGTGCTTCTTCTCCTTCATCTCGGTCTCGGTGGCTGCACCGATCTTGAGGACAGCTACACCGCCAGTGAGGCTTCCGTACCTCTTCTGGAGGTCCTGCTTCTTGAACTTGGAATCCTCTATCTCTATCTGGGACTCCAGGAGCTTGACCCTCTCGTCGATCTCCTTCTTCTTTCCAGCACCCTCGATGATGACGGTCTTGTCCTTGGAGACCTTGATGGTCCTGGCCCTTCCGAGGTGCTCGACAGTGGCATCCTCAAGGGTCATGTCCTCGTCCTCGGAGATGACGGTTCCGCCTGTCATGACAGCGATGTCACGAAGCTGTGCCTTCTGCTCGTCCCCGTATCCTGGGCTCTTCACTGCGACGACCTTGAAGACGCCGCGGATGAGGTTCAGAATGATAGTTGCCTGTGCCTCGCCCTCGATGTTCTTGGCGACGATGAGCAGAGGCTTCTTCTGCTTGGCGATGTGCTCGAGAATTGGGAGGATCTCCTTCAAGGAGGTGATCTCCTTCTCGTAGATGAGGAGGTATGCGTCCTCGAGGACGGCCTCCTTCCTCTCCTCATCGGTGACCATGTATGGGGAGATCCAGCCGCGGCCGAACTCCATACCGTCAACGACCCTGAGGGAGGTATCGATGGACTTGGCCTCTTCCACGGTGATGACACCCTTTGGTCCGACCTTGTCCATTGCGTCTGCGATGAGGTCTCCGATCTCCTTGTCGTTGTTTGCAGAGATGGTTGCGACCTGGGAGATGGTCTCATGGCCCTTGACAGGCTTTGCCTTGTCCTTGAGGTAGTCCACAACGGCCCTGGAGCCCTTGTCCAGACCCCTCTTGATGGCCATGGCATCTGCACCAGCGGTGAGGTTCCTGTAACCCTCTGTGACAATGGCCTGGGTCAGAACGGTTCCTGTGGTGGTACCGTCGCCAGCCTTATCCTGGGTGTTGGTGGCGACCTCTTTTACGAGTGCACATCCCATGTTCTCGAAGTTGTCCTCGAGCTCTATCTCCTTTGCAATGGTCACACCATCGTTGGTGATGGTTGGTGAGCCATAGCTCTTCTCAAGCACGACATTGCGTCCCTTGGGACCCAGTGTCACCTTGACCGTGTTAGCGACCTGATTGATGCCCTCGACTATCTTCTTCCTAGCCTGGTCATCGAACACTATCTGCTTTGCCATTATCTTCACCTCTTGATCACGGCCATAAGATCTTCGGACTTGATCATAAGGAACACGTCCCCGTCCATCTCGATCTCTGTTCCGCCATACTTCTCGTAGAGGACACGATCACCCTTGTCGACCCCGATGGGAACGACCTGGCCGCCCTCAACCTTTCCGGGACCAACGGCAATGACCTCTGCCTCCATGGTCTTCTTCTTTGCACTTTCCGGGATGAATATCCCACTCTCGGTCTTTGTTGGTTCCTCTATCGGCCTGATGAGGACCCTGTCGTTCAATGGTTTGATCTCCATATGATCTTCCTCCTGAGATTCTATTCGGGCTTCCCCCCGGAAAACCCGTATCCAGGCAACCCGTGGAACATGTTAACCACGGGTTGTATAGTCGCCGGGTATTGTTGACCTTCTATATATGGATTTCTTAGTAGTACATAGAGTAACCAGAAGAAGGAAATAAAACAAAAGGAACCGGGAGGATACCCGGTCCTTAAACTGCCCTGAACGTGATGTCCACAAGCTCGTACTGGAACGAGGTCGTGTCACCCTCGTCTACGGCCCTCCACTGGAACAGCAGAGGAATGCACAGAGAGCGGCAGATGACGGCCTTGTTGGTCCAGACATCCTGGTCGTTCTCCCACTTGGACTTGGCCTCCCAGGCATCGAAGGTGTATGTTCCGACGCTCATCTGGGTCTTGTCCGTGGAGTGTGACCACTCGGCTGTACCAGCGGCAATGGACCACCACTTTCCGTCCCTGAAGCCTGCATTGTAACCTGCAAGGAAGTTACCCCAGAAGGTACCATAGAGATGCCAGATGACCTCTCCGCGGATGTTCTGGTCATCCTGTCCCTCAGTGTAGGAGGTGTAGTCCGAGTTCTGCTCTACTGCATCTGGGTTCTCCCAGAGGTATGTGTTACCATCTGCATCCCAGGAGTAGAACTTGGCCCAGTATCCCTCTACGGTAGAGGCCTGTGCCTCGACCTCAGAACCCTTAACCATGTAGATCCTGCATGAATACCATGCTGGGAAGTCCTGGTAAGAGTCTGGTGCTTCGTCCCTGGTGACGTTGTACATCAGGACCGTGCAGTTGACGGTGCCGACAACAGTGGTATTGTATCCACCAGTGTCATAATCGTAGGCCTCGCCACGTATGACGGTACTCTGGACGCCCTCGTACTTTCCTACAAGGGTGTACTTGATCTTTCCATCGTCGTTGAAGATGGTCTCCTCGTACTTGAACGTGTCAACCATGCCGACGTTTCCGGCGGTGGTGTTGACACACTCATACTCGTAATCATATGCTGCATCCCAATATTCTATGGGGCCGGTGCCTTCGTCTCCCTGGATAACGCATCCTGCGAATAGGAGAATGGCCACGATGGCAACGGCGAACGCAGCTACGAACAGCTCGTTTCTCATATCAATACCTCATAGAGGTCCACATAATGTGGTGCTGGGCACACATTTTTCGAGGTGTTGATATACTTTTCCCTCTAAGATAGCTATGTTCAGGCCTTTTTGAAATGGTCGAAGCCGCCTGGAAGCTCCTTCTTTCCATCGTCTGGGTCCAATAACCAGCGTCCCTCTTCCTTGGGTATTATCTTGCCGATGACCGCAAAGGGTATGTCGATGTCTGCCAAGGTCTTGAGCTTCTCTTCTGTGGCTGTGAACACAAGCTGGAAATCCTCGCCGCCTCTAAGCGCCCATTCCAAGGGGTCTCCCTTTAGGGCCTTTGCAACCATCCTTGTATCCTCGGCCAGAGGGATCGTGGACTCGTGGACCTCTGCACCTACATCGGATTCGTCGCAGATGTGGTGGACCTCGGATGCAAGGCCGTCAGAGACGTCGATCATGGACGTTGCGTGAGGGGCGATCTCCCTCGCTAGAGCTACCAAAGAGACTGGTTCCAAGTGGGAGCGGACCGCTCGTGGGTAATCCTGGCGTTTTCCTGCTAAAAGAGCCTGGAGTCCAGCTTCAGAACGTCCCAGGTCGCCTGTGACACAGATGAGCTGGCCTACCTCTGCTGTATGCCTGAACTTCACCACGTCGGTCTCGCACAGTCCCAGGACGGCTACGTTGATGGTCAGCTTATCACCGTTGGTGGTGTCCCCACCCAGGATGACCACGCCATTGTCCTGGCAGGAGGCGTTAATACCTTGGTAGATCGCTTCGATGTCCTCGACCTCCATGTCCTCTGGGATGGCTATCGAGACGAAAGCCCACTTGGGGACACCCCCCATGGCTGCAATGTCGGAGATGTTCACCTCCATGGCCTTGAAGCCAACCTGACTTGGGGATGCCCAGTCCAGCTTGAAGTGCTTATCCTCCACCAGCATGTCGGTTGTGACGAGCTGGACGAGATCTGCTGAGAGCTTGAGAACCGCACAGTCGTCTCCCACTCCCTTGATGACCTCTTCGTCGGTGTACTTCCTTGTGAGCTTGTCGATAAGGGCGAACTCGCCCCCCAGTTCTTTGATGGTGGTCATTATTTCACTCTCCTACCACTTCTGATGGCCTCTTCGAAGTCCTTAACGGCAGCTGTAACATCATCTGCAGCTACAGTTGCAGATATGGCGCAAGCTGAATCTGCTCCAGCTGCGAGGACATTGGGGAGATTGTTCAGGGTAATCCCCCCGATGGTTGTGAGATGCATGTCAGTTATGGATCTGATCTCTTCGACCAGGCCTGGTCCTACACCTGCTCCGGCGTCTGCTTTCGTCGTGGTGTCATAGATGGCTCCAGCTGCCAGGTACGATGCTCCGTCATATATGGCCTGCTGGGCTTCTTCAGCAGATCCTACTGATACACCAATGATGCCGTCTGGGAATAGGAGCCTTGCTACAGAGCAGGGAAGGTCCTCTGGCCCCAGGTGGACACCGTCAGCGTTCACCGCTAGGGCAATGTCCACTCTGTCGTTGATGATAAGGTCCACTCCAGCTTCCTTGGTGATGGTCCGCATCTGCATAGCTTTCTCATACAGGACAGTGCCATCCGATAGCTTGGACCTGAACTGGACCACCTTCGCACCGCCCTTGATGGCTGCGAGAGTGTCCTGGATGGGGTCCTTTTTAGTGAGCTTGTCGTCAGTGATGAAGTAGAAGGCCCAGTCGTTTAGCATCGCTGCAGGAACGTGGTGTTGGAACATAAACTATACGTCATTTGTACAGTCTGCGACCTGCAAATGCAATGACGATGACGGCAGCGAAGGCGAATATGCTTAACTCGAAACCGGGAACGAGATCGGTGACCTGGTCCTTGACACGAAGATGGAGTGGGTATGTTATCTCTATTGGTATTTCACCCAGTTCTTGTGCTGTTATCGAATAAATAAGAAGTTTGATGTTGTAAACCTTGTTCCCTGTCATGCTCGATGGCACTTCTATGGTTAACGATACCATTGCTGACAGGTCTGGTCCGATCGTGACCTCATTGGTGGACCAGATGGGAGTAAGGCCATTTCCTGTAACCTCAACGTAGTTGTCAAGGTATATCCCGACCTTATCATCACCGTTTCCAGTGTTCGTGAGACTTATCTTAAAGACGGTGGAGTCCCCAGGTCTTGCCTCTTGGAATGGGGTTGTACAGTTGACCTCAAAATCATAGTACTGTTTAATGAGGATGCTAGCGGAGTCACTGGACAGTGTGAAGGATTTCACTCCTGGCTGGACGTTACCAGTACCACTAACGGTTATTGTCCCCACCTTGTCCATGGGTGTGTCTGGCGGGACCGATACCGTAGCTGCGAACGATTGAGAGCCGTTGGTATCTTGGAACTCCATGACCTCGGGGACGATGGAAACTGGCCATCCTTGAGCGTCTGCTGCAAGGTTGACCATTATAGTCTGGATGGTCGATCCAAGCCCTGAGTTCTGGATGGATATCACTCCCGTGAAAGTGACTATACCTGATTGTCCAGGTGCTACTTGGGCAAAGGCTGCCTCCTGGTCGATCTCTATAGATCCCGAGGGGTTCGAGGCCTCGACCTGGTCCGAATGGATGAGCAGAGCCAGGGCTCCAGCGAGTAAGAGAAGTCCTACTACGATATGGGTGAGCCGCACGAAATACCCTCAGGGAAAGTAGGGTGTGGGGAAGGGATTAAGTTTGCGGTTGGTCGAATCCGTTCTGTCCCACCATAGACTAATGCATGCAAAAAATGGTGGGCCAGACCGGATTCGAACCGGCGACCTCTCGGTTATCAGCCGAGTGCTCCAGCCAAACTAAGCTACAGGCCCATATAAACAACAGCCAAACCTGGCTGCGGGAGACCGGATATATACTAACCATTTTTTAAATTATCGGTCAAGCCATGAGTGTGGCCAAGCGTCAGCGTTTGCGAAAGCCTTAAATTAAGCAAGCGGCTTTACCGGATTCCGCAAGGTCCATGCCACCTTATTTTCATAGTGGGCCAGTAGATCAGACCGGAAGATCGCCTCCTTGGCATGGAGGAGGCCGCGAGTTCAAATCTCGCCTGGTCCACCATTTCCCAACAAATGCAGTGTGGACCATGGCGAGATTGGAGACTGCGCGCCGTGATAGCCACCGACGCACAAGGCGCAGCTGTATCTGGCGATTTCTGATGCGATGTGTTGTCGACGAAGGAAATCGACCAGACTTGCAGCCAGCGTTCCATAAGTGGCCCAACCATTTCACCATTTTCTTAACTGTTCAGCATGCAACATTACTGAGCGTTCATGCACATTTTGTTACCACACATGCACGGTCAGCGTATATATACGGATCACGCCGAGTCTTTGTTCGAAGGTGGTGGTTGTTATGAACCGAACCCATTGGATCTTTGCCTGTCTGGTGCTTGTGTTCTTGACAGGTTCTACGATATTAGGTGTGGTGACGGCCGTGGACATGGACATGTCCTTGTTCAAAAAGGCCGATGAGAAGAATGAAGAATTCGTTCCAGCAGAACAGATCGTCCTAACAGACGAGGTCGTGGTGGAAGAGAAGGACACGCTCGCTGATGGTAATGAGCTGTCCATCGAGCGCGGTCTAACGGATGGACATGTGGATGATGTCGCTCATATAGAGAATGACATAGAAGTTGTACCATATGTATCTCCTATCAAGATAACACTCCCAGAAGACCTCGGCACTCCCGAGTTCAACGCGATCTTCATCAAGCAGATGACCCCGAGCCTTGTGAAGAACAATGGCCTGGTGGACTCTGACATGGACGGCCTCTCCGACGAGAAGGAGATGAACATCGGAACAGACCCATATCATTGGGATACAGACAATGACATGGTCGCTGATGGCATGGAGCTCGGTATCGCCCGCGGTTCCACAGATCCTTTCCTTGCAGACTCCGACAACGATGGTCTGGACGACCCATGGGAGGATAACGACATGGATGGTATCCTGAACCTTGAGGAACAGGACCTCCTTGGAACTTCCCCCAACGATGTCGATGATGATGCTGACGAGCTTGAGGACAATGTAGAGGTCCAGCTCATGGGCCCTGGTCCTATCAACGCGAACAGTGTCGAAGAGTGGGGTTATACCCAGGTCAACGTCATCGCAGATAGGGATAATACAGATCATAACCTCAACGATCCTAGCTCTGGATTCAACCTCTTTACCGAGGGTGAGTTCGAGTGGTGGGGATACTGGTTCGAGTATTCCCATCAGAAGTACCTCCTTGGACTAGGCGGACTTCCGGTCGACTCTACGAATGTTGCTTACTGGAACTGGAACCCACTTTGCTATGCAATGTGGTATAACGTGTATGTCGATGCTGGTCTTGCAGCACCTCCACACGTCTCTGCCCAGGATGTCTCCGCTATGCTCCAGTCCGACCCAGCAACAGCCTGGCTCGATCGTGGAGCACCATACAGGTGGAACAACTACGATACACATCCAGCTGAAGCTGACAGCGACCTGGACATCGTCGGTGGCAACGCAGACGGTGATGGAATGGACGATAACTGGGACCCAAGGCCTACCATCCCTGATGACAGGCTTGACACGTTCACAGCGATCAACTACATCCAGGACCCAGATACAGGCGAGAAGTTCACGCCAGGTTTCTGGGACGATGACACTACCGGTCAGACCTTCATCGGTGATACAGGATCGTTCTTCTCAACGACCAGGTATGGCTTCCCATGGAGGCTCAACGAGATGTCCCTGCAGAAGGGCAAGCAGTATTTCATGAGCCTGTGGGTTGGTCTTGAGCAGACCAATCCTGGAAGCACCCCTATCATTGAGGAGTGGTTCAACCCGATGAACGTGACCGTTGGTTTCCACAACGCAAGTATCGGGGAGGACCTCAACTACATCACGACCGACGATGACTTCGATGGTGATGGAATAAGGTTTGCCGATGACCAGACACCAGCTGGCTGGGCCTGGTCACCAGACGATGCAGAGCTTCCGACGATCACACTGAGCGCCAACGACCTGCAGGCATCCAAGGTCGCAGGTGATCTTGGTCTCAGAGCGTTCGATACAGCAAGCCTCGGTGGACCTGCATGCCAGTATCTTGGCCACAACGGTCAGGACATCGTATGCTCCAATATCACTTGGAGCGGTCAGGCATACTGGTCGACCATGACGTTCTATCAGATAGACTTCTACTTCTATATCCCAGACGCAGTGTATGCTGGTCTGGTGTTCATAGACGTATCGATGGAAGGAGATGGGAACATACACTACCAGGGTTCCCACGGGACGGATTCCGGCCCCTCCGATTTCCATCTGTTCTACTTCTAAAGAACCACACGCCCCCTGGCCGGGACCTCTGGTCCCGGTCATTCTTTTATTTTACCAAGCCCTGAAATAGCTGGAGCTCTTTTGTGGCCACGTGCGCAGAAGTCATCTGTTCGGACCGGTGCCATCCCGAAGGCTCGGGGTATCGCTCGGTATAGACCTGCTTCCTCACAAGACATGTTCTTTGGATTGTGTATACTGTGAGTGCGGTCCTACCACCGATCAGAGACTTGAGAGGCAGGAGTTCGTTCCAACGGACGAGGTCATCTCTGAACTGGATGAGTATCTTTCTGAGAAACCATATCTGGACTACATCACGTTCGCGGGTAGCGGTGAGCCAACCCTGCACATAGGTCTTGGAAAGATCATCTCGTTCCTAAAGGAGAAGTATCCTGCATACAAGGTTGCTGTTCTGACGAATGCTACATTGTTCACAGACCCTGCCATCCGGAAGGAGGTTGTGGGGGCAGACCTGGTGGTGCCGTCCGTGGACGCTGTTAGCACAGAATGCTTCGATAAGATCAATAGACCTCATGCGAGCCTTGATAGCCAGGAGGTCATCGGTTCGCTTGTTGAGTTTCGCAAAGAGTTCTCTGGCCAGATATGGGTCGAGGTCTTTGTGATAAGCGAGGTCAACATCCTTGACTCCGAGCTTGAGCTGCTTCGGGATGCCATCGACAGGATGGGGGCGGACAAGGTGCAGATCAACTCCCTGGACCGACCTGGAGCTGAAAGCTGGGTGGAAGCCCCATCCGAGGAGGAGCTGGAGCGGGTTGCTGCAGCGTTCGAGGGTCTGCCAGTGGAGATCATCGCCAACTACAAACCGAAGAAGAAGGTCCAGAGCTTTTCTGAAGCTACAGCTCACAGGATAATCAATATTCTTGAGAGAAGGCCATGCACCACCAACGACCTGGCCGAGGCGCTTGGCATGCATCCTCGAGATGTGGACAAGTACGTCAGTAGTCTTTTAGAGCAGGGGAAGATAATGGCGAAG
>JANQNL010000098.1 GCA_028279585.1 Thermoplasmatota archaeon | reverse complement strand
GAAGTCCATGTATCATGATGAGGAGGGATGGGATAACAAAATCCTAATATTTCGATTTAGACCCACCTTATTCATTAAATATAAGGAATGGAATCCTGGGGCTGGTGAGCATTTGCCTGAGAGCGTCCTAGATAAGTTCCTGCGATACATCAAGATAGATACCCAATCCAAGGAAGGAGAAGAGGACATCCCATCCACAAAGAAGCAGTTCGATCTAGCCCGAGTGCTGGTCACCGAGCTTCGACAGATGGGTATCGAGGATGCTGAGGTCGATGACCACTGCTACGTGTACGCAACCCTTCCAGCCAATGTGCCAGAGAGTGTGGACCCATGCTCCATTCCTGTGGTCGGTCTCATCGCCCACATGGACACCTCTCCGGAAGCTCCAGGTGCGAACGTCGAGCCTATCATCTGGGACTACGAAGGTGGAGAGATCGTCCTGCCAGGTGACAAGACCAAGGTCATCTCACCAAAGGAGAATCCAATTCTCGACCAGTGCAAGGGCCTCAAGATAGTCACTTCCGATGGAACAACACTCCTTGGCGCGGACGACAAGGCCGGTATCGCAGAGATCATGACCGCTGTGGAGACATTGCTCAACGACAAGAGCGTCTACCATGGAAAGGTCAGGATTGGATTCACACCGGACGAAGAGGTCGGTCGTGGAGTAGACCTGTTCCGCGTGGATAAGTTCGGAGCCAAGGTCGCATACACCCTGGACGGCTCGACACTCGGTGAGATCGAGAACGAGACGTTCAACGCATCATGGGCCCATTTCAGAATAAAGGGATACAACGTCCACCCAGGCTATGCCAAGGACCTCATGATAAACTCCATCAAGATCATGAACGAGATAATCGCAGAGGTTGGAGCCCAGCCATCCCCTGAGAACACCGAGGGCAAGGAAGGTTACCTCCATGTCCACACGATAAAGGGAACCGTCGAGGAGTCCGAGATGAAGGTCCTCATCAGGGACCACGATACAGGCAAGACCGAGGAGAAGAAACAATACCTCCAGAAGGTCAGGGACGATATCGCTGCAAAGCATCCAAAGGCACAGATCATCTTGGAGATCAAGGACAGCTACCAGAACATGAAGGTGGTCCTTGACGAGAACCCACAGGCGGTCGACAATGCTTTGGAAGCCGTTCGTAGGGTAGGCATCGAGCCACTCCTCCACAGCATCCGCGGTGGAACAGATGGTGCAAGGTTATGCTTCATGGGTCTGCCGACACCCAATGTGTTCGCAGGAGGACACAACTTCCACGGAAAGAAGGAGTTTGTGGCCGTCCAGCACATGGAGAAGAGCGTAGACGTCGCCATCGAGATCCTCAAGCTCTACTATGAGCAAGCCACAAGTTAGAAGTTCAATTGGTGGGCCGGTGTGAACAGCCATCTTTTAGCAAGAGCCATTGCTATCGTCGATGAGATTATCCCAGCAGAGAAGATCATGAAGTAGACCGTGATCTGGTACTGTGCCGCGATGAGCGGTTCCTCACCCGCCATGAGAAGACCGACCATAGCGCCAGGGATGAAGACGACCCCCAGCGTTTTGAGAGAGTTCAAGCTCGGCATCATTGCAGTCTCCATCGCGATGGAGGATAGCTTTCGCGTGGCTTGGTTCGACGTCGCCCCCAACGCAAGCATGGTCTCTATCTTGTCCTTCTGGTCCTTCATCTGCGCAGTGAACCTGTCCAGGGTCAGGGCCACCATGTTCATCGCGTTCCCAATGGCCATTCCGGTCATGGGAATGATATACTGAGGTTTCCATGGAAATATCACCAGGAACAACCAGCCTAGTGTGAAGAGGGTGCCGATGGTCAGGGATATCGTGATAAGTGGGAAGGCATGCGGCACGTCCTTGGCTCGCTTGAATGCGGTGTATCCTCCTGTAAGTATCATCACAACGAACACAACCGCCAGGGTGACTGGATAGAGAACTCTCATCATCGGATCCGCGCTATCTGCCATTTCGAAGATCAGTACCAGCGCAACCGTCATGAGCATCAGCTGGACGGAGCCCCTGATGAGCGCTATCACCATCTCCTTGGCGATCTTGAGATGATTGTAGAAGATGAGCGTGAAGATGGGAATACCAAGTAGAGCAACAAGACCCAGTCTCACAAATCCCCAAAGGATCTCCCGGGTAACGAACGGGACGTCCATCAGGCCTCCCCCCTTTTGCGTCCGTTCATGACAACTGCTGGGGCGCCGATGTTCTTGATGACGCCCTTGCCCATGATCAGGACACGGTCCCCCTGCGTCCTTGCTTGCCGCTTGTTATGTGTGACCCAGATCATGGTCATACCATGGCTCTTTGCAAGATGCTGCAAAGTGCGCTCTACCTTCTTTGCAGCTCTCTCATCAAGAGCCGAGGTCGGCTCGTCGAGCAACAGGATGGATGGCTCCATCACGAGTGCGCGTGCGATAGCAACACGCTGCATCTCACCACCCGAAAGGTCCTTTGCCTGCTTTCGTAAGAAGTTCATTGGCAACCCGACCTCGTTGAGGGCCCTATGCACCTTCTTCTTCTCATCCATACCATGAAGCTTGAGTCCCACGGAGATGTTCTCCGAGACGGTGCCATCAAAGATAGCAGGTCGCTGGAACACCATCCCAACCTTCCTTCGAAGCTGGGTCGGGTCCATCTGAAGTATGTCCTTCCCTTCGACCTCGATAGTGCCGGAGTCCACCTCGATCATCCTGTTCAGACATCGAAGGAGCGTCGACTTGCCGCATCCGCTCGGTCCGAACACCATGAGCCTCTCGCTCTTTTTCACATCGAACGTTATGTCCTTTAGGACCTGCTTCTTCCCGAGCTTCTTTCCAAGCCCCACCACGGTGATGACGTTGCTCACTCCACCACCTCGTGGAACAGCTCCTTCACCTTTGCCTGGGCATCCTTGAGAGCAGAGTTACCTGACTTTGTGGTCCGATAGTACTTGCGAACCTTCCCCTCCACGGTCCTGGACTCCACCTTCAAAAGACCATCTGACTCCAGCCCATGAAGGATGGGATACAGGGTCCCTGGGCTCATTGTGTAGCCATGATGCTCGAGCTCGTCTATCATCCAGGTCCCGTAGATCTCGTCCTTGGCAGCGTGGTGGAGGATGTGCACGCGGATGAAGCCAAGGAAGAGCTTTCTTTGAAGGTTCATATCGAACACCGATAACGTTCTTCGATATCGAAACCCGATAATGACTAATAAAGCTATTGCTCCAAAGTATTGAAAATGAAAAGAAAGCAAAGGCGCCGAAGGTCCGGCGCCCGTTTTGTGGTCTTACAGGATCTCTAGCTTGCGGCCGCAGTCCTCGAAGGCCCGCAGTGCTTCGTCAAGCTGTTCCCTTGTAAGGCCGGCGTTCATCATGGTCCTGATCCGTGCCTTGTCCCTTGCGACCATCGGGAAGACGATAGGCAGAGCGAAGATGCCTTCCTCGAACAGTGCGTTGGAAAGGGCCTTGGCCTTGTGGGACTCGCCAACGATGACAGGAGTGATGGCGGATGCTGAATCACCGCAATCGTAACCCTGGCTGATGAGCTCTTTCTGGAAGTACTTGATGTTGTCCCAGAGGTTCTTGTGGTGCTCTGGCTCGTTCATCATGACCTCAAGGGAAGCCCTCTGTGATGCCGCCACTGCTGGTGGATGGGAACCGGACAGCAGGAAGGTCCTTGCCTTGTTGATACCGAAGTTCTTGATATCCTGGGAGCCGGAGACGAATCCGCCTACGACGCCAAGGGCCTTGGAGAAGGTACCCATCTCGATGGTGACCCTTCCCTCAAGCTTGAACTCGGAAACTATACCGCGACCACCCTCTCCGACGACACCCTCACCGTGCGCGTCATCGACATAGGTCATTGCACCGAACTCCTCTGCAAGGTCTGTGATCTTGTCCATAGGTGCCATGTCACCGTCCATGGAGAACACACCATCTGTGATGATGATGATGCGCTCGGCCTTGTTGTCCCACTCCTTGAGGACACGCTCGAGGTCGCCCATGTCGTTGTGCTTGTAGACCGCCTTGTCGGCCTTGCTCAAGCGGACACCATCGATGATGGAGCCGTGATTGAGCTCGTCGGAGATGATGAGATCGCCCTTGTTCATCATGGGCGGGATCATTCCGGCGTTCGCCGCGAAACCTGTCTGGAAGACGAGTGAGGCCTCGACGCCCTTGAACTCGGGCAGGATGGTCTCTACGTCCTCGTGAAGGTCAAGGTTGCCTGCGATGGCCCTGACAGAACCAGAACCCGCACCGTGGGTCTTGACGGCTTCGATGGCCGCCTCCCTGATCTTTGGATGGTTGGAGAGGTTGAGGTAGTTGTTGGAGCACAGCATGATGACCTCCTTGCCCTCGATGTTACACCTGGGCGTGGATGGTCCATTGAGCCTGCGAAGCTGCCAGTCGAACCCCTTCTCCACCACGTTCTTATACTCATCTATGAGCCATTGCTTTGAATCCCTACTCGTCATTTGATGATCCTCCTGGGATGGATGATTTCCAGATGCGCCTTGGTGACGACACGTCCCCCCTTTGGTGTGTGTCGGTGCATCCCTTCGACGCTTAGCCCTCTGGAGGGCTGCAAAAAGCATCCGGTCAACGAGCTGGGGTGATATAAAGGTTTATGATACTCAGATAGCAGTTGCCGAACATTCCAAAGGTCAAAGTATGGAAGTGTTTGCCCGATCGTAGAAGCCCCAGGCTACTACTTGTTGGTTCAACTTGCCCATGATGAAACTACATCCATAGGCCGGGAGTCATGCTTTTCCCTCAATCACTCGGAGGTGGTGGAGGGTCATCTGGCGGAGGAGGCGGAGCAAAGCTCGACCTTGCGGGCTCATCCTTTGGAGGCCCAGGATCGTCTGCAGCAGCCTTCTTCTTCTTACCCTTCATGACCACGGCCAATATGACCGCGATGACCACAACGATAAGGATGACCACCACGACTATGACCAGGATGAGCAGTAGGATGATGACGCCTGCACCGGCTCCGGCCAGAAACGGGAATGCATCCTCGAGACCACCAAGGTCTCCGTCTCCGTCACTACCACTGCTTCCACCCTTGCCTGCGGACTTGCTCTGGCCGTCCTTGACCTCAACGTGGTTGATGTAGGTCTCACCAGCTTCAGTGTACGCGCCTATGAAGGTGTACTTCTGCTCTCCGGCTGGGAGGAAGGAGGGTGTAAGCGTCATTCCAACGTAATTGTCTCCATCGGGGTAGAGGTAGAGGAAGTTGTTGTTGCTCCAGGATTCCCATTCGTAATTGTAGCTGGAATCAACGTGGTCCTCGAGAACGTCCACACCACCAACATAGGAAAGTGACATGATCGTCGTTGATGATTGTGGAACATCTTTGAGCGTAACCTTGGTCGTTCCACCGACCTTGAAGTTGTCCACTTCTATCCTGACCTTATCGTGAGAGATGTAGTCCATGAAATCTTCCACGATCGGGCTCAAGTACTCGGAGTCGGACTCGTACAACTTTCCATTGGTCGAGTTATGGTCGTCCCAGCGTTCGTCCCATGGGTCTGGCTCCCTGTCTGGTGCAGAGCTGTAATCCTCTGGGTCGGTGCCATACCACTTTTCCTCCTCGTCATGGACGCCGTCGTAATCTGTATCCTCGTCGTAGATGTCCTCGGGATAGTCCTCTTCATCGTTCGGGTCTGTCCCATAGAAGATCTCCTCAAGGTCGAACTGGTCGTCCTCGTCCCAGTACCAGTAACCTACAGAATCACCATCTGTGTTGTTGGCGTATGAGTTGTATGGATAATCGTCGGGATCGTTCGGATCTGTTCCGTAGAACTCCTCTTCTTGGTCCGAATGGTCATCGTCGTCGGTGTCGTTTGCCATGGATGGACTGTCCCAGAACCACTCTGGGTTCGTTCCTTCCTGCTCTTCGAACTCGTCACCGAAACCATCACCATCGGTATCATTGTAATCAGACGGGAAATCCGAACTATCGTTCGGATCGGTGCCAACATACTCTTCGTACTTGTCACCGTACTCATCACCATCGGAGTCTTTGTAGGAGCATGGGACATCCTCTCCATCTTCGTGGTCAGAACCAACGAACTTCTCGAACGCATCGGAGTATCCATCCTTATCAGTGTCTTCCCAATCATAGCCCTCGAACACATCTGGATGGTCGCCGACCACGGTCTCGAAGTCGAACTTGATGTTGAGGTCGTCATCTGCAGGTGCTGTGACCTCCACTGTGAACTCACCCTTCTGGTTGGTCTTTATCTCACCGAAACCAAGGAGCTCGAACGGGGTGTATGCATAGTAGAAGATGTCTGCGTTGTACATCCTCTCGTCGTCGTAGAATGCCACGAACTCGTGGTTGACCTTCCCGCTGGCCACTGTGAACTCGTCGTTATCTGTCTCTACGTCGAACCCATATGGCCAGGGATCGAGATTATCCTCGGTGCTATCCGAAACATCACCGTAATAAAGATAGCCAGAGAATGTCTGGTTCTTATCATCCTTGGTTGCCCACCCGGACACGCCGAGGTTGC
>JANQNL010000214.1 GCA_028279585.1 Thermoplasmatota archaeon | reverse complement strand
GGGGCTGGAGGACACCTTCGCCATGGTCAATGCTGGCAACAACATCGACCTGGCCCAGAGGTTCGGCATCATGGGTGTTCCCACGTTCAAGTTCCTCTGCAGGGGGAGACCGATCGGTGAGCTTGTAGGGCAGGTTAACGCTACTATCCTTCGCAACACCGTGCGTGACAGGATAAAGCACAGGACGGAGTGCATCAATAAAAGCACTCCGATCAATTGGGACTTGGATGGATACGGGTAAGGTCCCATAGGATGAGAACTATCCATAAAAGATCCGGAGCGAACCGTTTGTTAGCGATAGCTGTGTGAGCGGAGGACCGATCTTCACTGTTCTCATCCGAAGGGAGCTTACCCGTACTCTAACGAAGTGGTGTCGCGGAGCGTCGAAATCCTTACTAACCACCACACCAACTTCCTCCCCATGTCCATCGGACGGAAATTCCAAGCAGAGACCAAGCACAACCGCCACAACCTAAGCGGCGGTTTAGACTGGAACTCCCAGCCAGAACCTTACAAGACCTACCCCGGAGCAGAGCGTGTCAACCTTCCCAAGGCCAAGCCCATGGAGACCGATACCATAGATAAGGTCCTGCGGAACAGGCGATCAGTTCGGAACTACACCCCGGAATCCATCAGCCTCCAGGAGCTTTCATACTTGCTCTGGGCCAGCACCGGGATCTCAAAGGTCCAGGGAGGTCATGGTTATAGGACTGCCCCCTCGGCTGGGGCCCTCTACCCCATCGAGACCTACATCATGGTCAACAACGTCAAAGGTGTAAACCGGGGGATCTACCACTACAATATCCAAGACCATGACCTGGAGCTCGTCAATGCTGGTGATCATCGGAGAGCCATGTCAGAGGCAGGTCTTGGACAGAACATGATAGGAAAGTGCCAGGTGACCTTCATCTGGTCGGCCATCTTCCAAAGGTCCATCTGGAAGTATAGGCAAAGGGCGTACCGATACGTATACCTGGACGCAGGCCATATTGCAGGGAACCTCTGTCTTGCTGCGGTAGGCATCGGCTTGGACTCCTGCCAGATAGCAGCTATTTTCGACGACGAGGCGAACGCTCTGCTCGGACTTGATGGGGAGGAGGAGAGCGTCATCTACATGTCCGTAGTAGGGCATTAGGAGGCCCATGTCACACAACCCACACATCCAACCCTCCGGGGACCTTCTTCGACGTAGGGACACTGCCGTGGAGAGGTTGAAGGCCTGCGATCTCTGCCCCCATGAGTGTGGTGTGGACAGGACCGCGGGGGAGATAGGGGTGTGCAAGACAGGAAGGTTGGCTCGTGTTTCCAGTTATGGACCGCATCGGGGGGAAGAGGACCCGCTTCGTGGTTCGCAAGGTTCTGGGACGATCTTCTTTTCTCGATGCAACCTCGGCTGCAGGTTCTGCCAGAACCACGACATCAGCCAGGAGGATGCAGGGAGGGAACGAAGCGCTGATGAGCTTGCCGAGATAATGCTTGAGCTTCAGGACCTGGGATGCCACAACATCAACTTGGTCTCTCCAAGCCATGTGGTCGCGCAGTTTCTCAAGGCCTACGTCATCGGCATCTCAAAGGGTTTGGAGGTACCCATCGTCTACAACACTGGAGGCTACGATTCCCTGTCGACATTGAAGCTTCTCGACGGGGTGGTGGACATCTACATGCCCGACATGAAGTACGGGGATGAGATGATGGCCAAGCAGTTCTCCTGCGTGGATGATTATGTCAAGACCAACTTCGCAGCCGTAAAGGAGATGCACAGGCAGGTGGGAGATCTGGAGGTTGATGCTGATGGTGTGGCCATCCGAGGATTGCTTGTGCGGCATCTCGTCCTTCCAAACGGCGTAGCAGGCTCCGAGGAGGTATTCGAGTTCCTGGCCAAGGAGGTCTCGAAGAACACATACATCAACATCATGGACCAGTATCATCCTGCATACCGGGCAGGTGGTATCGAAGAGCTGTCAAGACGGTTGACCACAGAGGAGTATGAGGACGCGGTTCATGCTGCGCTTAACATTGGACTAAAAAGGCATGACGAACGGAAGAAAAGATTCTTATTTTGGTAGCATCCTGAGTGACATCCATCCAAAATTATAATACACCACACTTTGATGCGAAGGATGAAGGAGGGGCAATTCTTCACGCTCTAGTTCAAGGTGGGATACTATGGGCTATAAAGGTCACATCTGTTTTGATTGCAACAAGTTCTACAACAAGGGGTTCGGTGGTGGGACCACTGTCTGTAAGAAGTGTGGTAAGCCCACTCAATATGTGGAGCGAGGTTTCGGTCCTGCAAGGATCGTTAGTATCATCATCTTCATTTTCGTGGCCATAGCTCTTGCCCTGGCCATGATAGGAAGTATGTTCGCAACCAACTTCACATGCTTGATCTGCATCATTTTCCTGGCGGTGTTCGTCATCATCTTTGCGATCATCGGAGTGATACTGAACAAAGCTGATATCAAAAGGATGATCAAGAAAGAGAAGGAAGATATCAGGCATCATCCTCCCCCTGGTGGTCCTCCACCACCCAGAAATTATGGTCCAATGTGAGACCATGCGTTCTGTTGGAGTGGATGGCTGCAGGTCCGGATGGATAGCAGCGGTCCTGGATAAGGGATGGGAACTCTCCATACATTCCAGCTTCAGCTCTATTCTGGAACTCGACCCGGACCTGGTCCTGGTTGACATCCCTATCGGGCTTCCTGATAGGGAGTATCCACGTGCTTGTGACGATGCCGCACGGAAGGCTCTGGGTCGGCCCAGATCATCCTCGGTGTTCCCGGTCCCTGTAAGGGATGCGGTCTATGCTCCGACCTACCGTGAAGCTTGCCATATAAACCGTGAGGTCACAGGCAAGGCTGTCTCGAAGCAAGCGTTCAACATCTTCCCCAAGATAAGGGATGTTGACCAGGCATTGGGTCCTGACCTGATCGAGCTTGTCCTTGAGAGTCATCCAGAGGTAGCCTTCTGGGGATTGAAGGGGGCACCGATGGCACACTACAAGAGGACGAAGGAGGGTCAGAAGGAACGACTGGTTCTTCTGGAGAAGTATGCCAAGGTCGGGGATGTGTTCATTTCAGCTCTGGACCAGTTCCCTCGTTCCAAGGTGGCCGCGGACGACATCATCGATGCCATGGTCCTGGCGATCACTGCATCCCAGGGTAGAGGGAGTTTGGTTAGCCTTCCTCTAGACCCTCCCACTGACGGGACCGGCCTTCCCATGCAGATCGTCTACGCACCCAAAACGGTTTAACCACCCGTTCGTTTCCCTCCAACCATGGATGCAGAGTGCATCTCCATAGGTGACGAACTGCTGCTTGGCCAGACCATCAATACCAACGCAGCCTACATCGGCGAGAGGCTTGCCGAGGTCGGCGTGAACCTGCGACATATTTCCACTGTTGGGGACTCCGCAGATGACATAGAACAGGCCTTGAAAAGAGCCTGGGAACGTTCCCAGGTCGTTCTCGTCACAGGGGGTCTTGGCCCAACACACGATGACATCACCAAACAGGTCATTGTTGAGTTCTTCGACACAGAACTTGTGGAGAACGCTGAGGTCCTGGCCCAGGTCAAGGCCGCCTTCGACCGCAGGGGCATTCCAATGCCTGAGCTCAATCGCGAGCAGGCAATGGTCCCT
>JANQNL010000206.1 GCA_028279585.1 Thermoplasmatota archaeon | reverse complement strand
TTCAGCTTCGTAACACCTACGAACATGCAGAACGTTGATAACGAGCTGCAGATCACCTGGATAGCTTCAGACCCAGAGGAGAACGCAGCTATTTCGCTTTGGTATGACGAGGACTACTATCCAGGAGAGGAGGTGTTCATCGGCAACTTCTCCGAGGACACGGACGCATCCACTACCCTCAACACATCACAGATGGCAGATGGTATCTACTACATCAACGCAACCATCACAGACGGTGTAAACTTTCCAGTGCGCGTCTACTCGTATCCGTTCGAGGTCGAGCACTTCGACCCCAACAAGGTCCCACCATACGTTGTGAGCACAGACCCTGCCGACGGAGCCACCAATGCAAAGGTCGCAGACCCGATAAAGGTGGTCTTTTCCAGGTCCATGAACGCAGCGACAATGACCTCTGGCAACATCACTCTGACACCTACAAATGGTCTTCCAGTGGACATCTCCCTGGCATACACCGATGCGGACAAGACCCTCACCGTGACTCCAGCCCAGAACATGGAGTTCCTCACAAGCTATACCTTGAAGGTCACCATGAACGTCATGGACACCTTCGGCAACAGGCTGGATGGGGACGGCGATGGAGTATCATCCCAGTTCACTATGAGCTTCACCACCGAGGCCAACACCTACATGCCGACCATCTCTGCTCACACTCCAACTGGCGAGAGCGACCTTGATGTGACGGTCACTGCGGCCTTTGATAGGGACATGGACTCTGCAACCATCACAAACGCTCTATGGCTTGAGGAGAGGGAGACAGACAAGGTCATCACTGGAACCCTGTCATACGACAACGCGACCAGGGTCTTGAGCTTCACCCCAGACTATCTCCTCAACTTCGGAAACATCTATGATGTGACTATCAAGACTACCTTCCTGTCAACCCAGGGATACGGCCTGGCAGCAGACTACACCTGGGACTTCTACACGATGGAAGCTACCCCGACAGAGGATTACGATGGTGACACCGTCCCGAACTCCGACGATGATTTCCCAACAGACCCAGCGGCATCCACAGATACCGACAATGACGGACATCCTGACGAGATAACGGGAACATCGACCACCGGTCTCATCGAGGACCTGGACGATGACAACGACGGTGACCTGGACGTCAACGAGACCGCTGCAGGTTCTGATCCAAAGGACCAGCAGTCCACTCTGGAGGACCTTGATGGCGATACCATCCCGAACGAGGAGGACTCGCATCCAACAGACCCCACCAAGTGGGACGAGGAATCATCCCGCAGCTCCTGGGGAATGGAAGCCTGGCTTATCGTTTTGATCGCTGTTATCCTGATAGTCCTGATAATAGCAGCCGTGATCTTCATGCGCACCAGGTCCAAGAAGTACGACGACGAACTGGACGACTACAAGACCAAGGATTACGCTGCCCAGGATTACACAGAGTACGAAGAGGACGACGTCGACTTCGGCGTGGGCTCCGGTAAGACCAAGAGGGGAAAGAAAGGGAAGAAGAAGGTCGAGGACGACTATGACGATGACGACTACGATGACGACTACGACGACGATTATGACGACGACTACGATGATGATGATTACGACGATGACGACTATGATGACGACTACGACGACGATGATTATGATGACGACTACGATGACAATGACTACGACGATGATGACTATGATGACGAGGACGATTACGAAGATGACTTCGACGATGAGGAGAAGGACCAGAAGGATGAGGACTTCGAGTTGGACGAAGATGACATCGACGATGATGATCCCCTCGGCGACGACTTCGATGACGAGGATGACTTCCTCGATGAGGAGCCCGAACCTGTCGTAGCACCGAAAAAGAGCGCAAAACCCAAGGCGAAGGCGTCGAAGAAAAGCAAGTCATCGAAGAAGAAGAAGTCCAAGACCACAAAGTCATCGAAGAAGACCACCAAGTCGAAGAAGAGCTCTTCATCGAAAAAGCGTCGAAGGTAGGCCAGTCGTTTTGGCCAGTTGCGATACTATATATGGTAGTCCCACAATGACCCCCAACTCCGCCAGGGAGGCAGGCTGTTGGAAAGGCTCACGGTCATCGGTGAACTTCAGGCAAAGGAAGGCTCAGAGTTCTACTATGTAGGCGAAGCCCCGGACTGTTCTGGCTGCAAGGTCAAGGTCCTTTGTCACAAGCTCAAGCCCGGAAGGACATACAGGGTGACCAAAAGCCGCAAGACGAAGCATGCCTGCAAGGTCCATGAGGGAGAGGCCGAGGTCGTTGAGTACGAGGTCCTGCCTCTGATGGTCAACATACCACCGGACAAAGCCCTTGAGGGCAGTACAACGAACTTCGAGCCGCAGGAGGAGTGTGGAAGGCAGGCCTGTGAAAAAAGGTCAGGATGCTTCCCACTTGCCCTGAAGAAGGGTGACCCTCTGACCGTGGCCGAGGTCAGCTCCGAACCTGTGCTCTGTCCCGAGAACCGGCTTCTGAAGATCGTGGTCCTGGCAGAAAGATGAGATGGAGGTCACAATATGGCCCATGAGGAACTGGACTCGCAGATATCGGGTTTCTACAAGCTCGACCCAGACCAGAGATTGAGAAAGGTTGCTGAAATGACCGGTCTCTCTGCAGACGACACACATGCATTATGCAGGACGGGAGAGCTCGGCATCAGCGCTGCGGACAAGATGATCGAGAACGTCATAGGGACCTTCGAGCTCCCAATGGGCGTTGCCACGAACTTCCGCATCGACGGTGTGGATTACCTGGTCCCCATGGCCACGGAGGAGCCCTCTGTCATAGCTGCCGCCTCCAACGGCGCCAAGGCCGCAAGAGGCATGGGTGGGTTCACAACAGAAGCTACGGACCCAGTTATGATAGGTCAGATCCAGCTCATCGAGGTAGAGGAGCCAGACAAGGCCGCGATGAAGATACTCGAGGCCAGGGATGAGCTTATAGAGCTCGCAAACTCATGCGACCCTGTGCTTCTCAAGTTCGGTGGGGGCTGCAAGGACCTGGAGGTCAGGGTCCTCAACACCGAGAGAGGCTACACAGTGGTCACACACATCCTGGTGGACTGCAGGGATGCCATGGGGGCCAACGCGGTCAATACCATGGCTGAGACGCTCGCACCCAAGATCGAGGAGATCGGTGGGGGAAGAGTGGTCCTGCGTATCCTTTCCAATCTTGCTGTTCATAGGCTCGTTAGGGCAAAGGCCGTCTTCACACCTGAGTCCCTGGACAAGGGAGACATCAAAGGTGTGGACGTCATCGAGGGCATCCTCACAGCTTACGCCCTTGCAGCTGTTGACCCGTTCAGGGCCACGACCCACAACAAGGGTATCATGAACGGCATCTCTGCTGTGGTCAGGGCTACGGGTAACGACACCAGGGCAGTTGAGGCGGGGGCACATGCCTACGCTGCTATGGAGGGATGCTACAGTTCGCTCACTCATTATGAGAAGGATGAAGATGGCAATCTTGTGGGTTCCATCGAGGTCCCAATGGCAGTAGGCCTCATCGGAGGTGCCACTGCTGTCCATCCTTCAGCTAAAGCTGCTGTCAAGATACTCGGTGTCTCCAGCGCAACAGAGCTCGGACGGATCATCGCTGCTGTTGGTCTTGCTCAGAACTTCTCAGCCCTTCGCGCCCTGGCATCCACAGGCATCCAGAAGGGACACATGAAGCTCCACGCTCGCAATATGGCTGTTATGGCTGGAGCCACTGACGATATCGTGGACGAGGTCGTCAAGCGGCTTATCGCAGGCGGGAAGGTCAGGATGGACGTGGCCGAGGAGATAGTCAAGGAACTGAAAGGTTAGTTACGGTCCTTGCACAGGTTCCTGACGGTGCGGTCGTAGGTGGCCTCACCCTGTTTTGTAAAGAAACAGCCTGGGATCTCCCCCATCCTTCGATGGTATGCAACACACTCACAGCAAACACCGTTTCTGGAGCAGGGGTAGGTGCATGTGCAGTCGGCAGAGTTCCTGGCCTGGTTGGGACAGTCTGTCATGCCAAGGTGATGGCCGTGGAGGGTAATAACTTACACTACTCTTCCATTGGCTGAAGCACAGGTATCTCTTCCAGCTCCTCCAACTGCTCCGGTTCCTGTGGCAGCGGCTGGACCTCCTTGGTCCCGCTCTGTATCTCCTCTGGGATCTCTGGGTCCTCTATCTCAGGAGCCAGCACTTCAGGCTCAACTACCTCAGGCTCCAGGACCTCGGGTTCCTCATACTGGATGTCCTTTTTCGGTGCAGGCTTCGGACCACGCTTCTTCTTCCTTCGCGGGAAGTCGATCTCTGGGTCCTCCTCTATCTCAGCCTCAAGTACCTCAAGGCCATCATCCTCTGGTTCCTCTGCAGGTGGAAGGCCGCTGTCTGGTGGAGCATCGCCCTTGCGGGTCATGATCACTATGCCGACCACAACGAGTATCAGTATGACCGCCAGGATGCCGATCAATCCAATGAGGGCGTAATTAGTGGTTGTCGCACCACCATCACCCTCCTCGGCAGCTTCAGCCTTGACCGTGAAACCGATGGTGTAGAGACGTTCGTTACCGAGGTCGTCTCCCACCGTCACCTTGGCGGTATACGCTCCTGGTTCGAGAGTTCCGACACCGACCGTAAGAAGCTCTCCAGTGGCGGTGACCGAGGTGGTCACATCACCGTTCTTGCCGGCCACCTCCACCTCATAGTCCTCTATGTTCTCGTCGAAGGTGAACTTCAGTTCTCCGATGTCCGCCTCCACCTCCTGGCCCTCGTAAGGTGCGGCTACCGTCAATATCGGTGCGATGGAGTCGAGCTCCACATCATAGGCGGAGGTGTTCGCTACAAGGACCGCTCCCTTTCGGATGGAACAGGAGATGGAATTGTCACCCTCTGCAAGACTAATGGTCATCCGGAAGGTGGACGTCGGGCTCTGCACATCCGCAGCCTCCTCACCATTGAGGAATACAACGATGGTGTATCCAGGGGTGCACACACCGGTGACCTCTAGCTCGGACATGTTCGTCCTCTCTGGTGGTGGAGGGATCATCTGGATACTGAAGAAACCACCGCTGGTCCCACCCGTGATGGTAAAGGACCTTGCGAACGGTCCCTTGATGTTACCGACATTGTCAATGGCCCGGTATTCGAAGGTATGGTAGCCTTCCTCGGAAATGATAAGAGTATCAGTGTACTCGGTCCAGGCTCCTGAATCCATAGCATACTCGAGCGCGCCAAGGCCGGAACCGACATCCTCGGCATCCATCTCGATAAGGACCCCACCCATGAACGAGTCAGGTCCACCAGCACCATCCACCTTGGCGGACATTGTAGGTGCTTCGTCGTCTATGTAGACCATCACATTGACCCCAGAGGTCAATGTGATAA
>JANQNL010000152.1 GCA_028279585.1 Thermoplasmatota archaeon | reverse complement strand
TCCGGGTTGTGTCTGCGTTGGTGGAGGTGCCGCAGGTGGTGGGTTAGCTGGAGCGGGAGTTGCAGGTGGCGCTGCAGGTGGTTTAGGAGCTGCTGCGGGCTTTGTTGGCTTGTCAGGTGCCTCGCCTGCTCCTGTAGAGCCTTCTGGGAGCTCTCCAGACTCGAGGATGTCCGCAGCAATTACCGCGGCTCCTGTGGCCGTGACGATCTGTGGGACGTCCGGGACTACGATGTCCATACCGAGCTCGCTTTCGAAGGTCTTGACCATACCAATGTTCCTGGCTGGGCCGCCGTCGAAGAACACGTTCTCCTTGATGCCGACCTTCTTTGCCATCACGATAAGCCTTCTGGCGATGGCTATATGGATGCCCGCTATGAGGTCCTCCTTCTTCGCACCTTCTGCAAGGAGCGCTGCGACCTCGGACTTTGCGAACACCAGGCAGGTCGTGGTGATCTCCACAGGGTCTGTGGAGGTCAGGGATACAGGCCCCATCTCTTGCAGAGGGACCTCGACGACCAGTGCGAGCATCTCAAGGAACCTTCCAGTTCCTGCCGCGCACTTATCGTTCATTGCGAAATTGACCATGTTACACTCATCGTCCAGGGAAATGACCTTTGTATCCTGGCCACCTATGTCGATGATGGTCCGGATGCCGAACTTCTGGCCTACGAACTTGGAGCCTCTGGCGTTTGCCGAGATCTCGGAGATATTGGAATCTGCAAATGTGGCTATCCTTCGCCCATAGCCCGTGGAAACGGTATACTGGACGTCAGCCTCTGTCAGGCCACCCTGTTCAAGGGAGATCTTCATTGCCTCTTTCGCTGACTGGTCGGGGAAAGCACCAGTTGGCTTGACGTCGTATCCTACACGCTCTCCATCCTTCATGACGACCACTTTGACATAGGTCGAACCGATGTCGATGCCTCCGGTGACGGACATTAGACCACCACCCCCATGTTCTCGAGGCCGTATGCCGCGGCCCCCATGGCAGTTATGAGCTGCGGATATGGTGGGACCTCGAGCCTCTCGCCAAAGACGGTCTCCATCTCCTTGATGACACCCTCATTGCGGGCCACACCACCGCAGAACAGGACCTTGCCGTCCCGGGAAAGGCCAGTTACCAGACCATTGACCTTCTGGGCCACAGCCTGGTGAAGACCTGCGATGATATCTTCTTTGGATGTTCCCCTGGCGACCAGGGAGACCACCTCTGACTCTGCAAAGATGGTGCACTTTGTGGACATGCAACTTGGGGAGCAGGACATCTTCGATAGGTCTCCAAGATCTCCAAGCTTAACACCCAGGGCGATGGCCATGGTATCGAGGAAACCACCCGTTCCTGCCGAGCACTTGTCGTTGGTCAGGAACTTGTCGACCGAGCCATCATCATGAAGGCGCATCACGCGTATTCCTTGACCTCCTACGTCAGCTACAACCTTGATGTCCTTGGATACCAGCTGGGCACCCTTTGCCATGGCTGATATCTCGGACTTTGCCATGGAGGAAAATGGGATGGCGTTCCTACCATGACCTGTGGTCACTATCAGGTCAAGCTTGTCATACTCGATGCCGGCCAGTTCCAGGGCGGCCTGAAGGGACTGGGTCGCTGATCTTTTAGGTGAGACGCCGGACTCGAATATGGTAGAACCGACAACCCCCTTCTCATTCACTATCACGGTCTTTATCGTGATAGCTCCAATGTCCATGCCTGCAATGTACATGAAATATCCCCAAAGCCCAGAGAATAGAGATTAGTCTGGGTATTTAAGCTTGATAGCCCGAACTTGATATATAATCTTGATGGTCAGAATCCAAGCTTCATCAACTCATGAAAAAATGCTTAATTTGAGAGTTAAAGGATGTGTCTGGCTAGTAAAAAAACCAGCTCACAAGATAGGATCATCCTGTAGGTGAAATCTACTATCTTCTCAATACGAGAAAGATGTCGATAGAGCCCTCGCTCAAATAAAAGAAGAATAAAGAAAAAGAGAAAACAGGACCGGGTATCAAAACCCGGTCCTTGTCACAGGTCCACAGGTTTGGTGCTGTTATTTACTGCTGTGGTGGTGGACCTGGTGGGAGCTGGGCAGGCTGTGCTGGTCCAGCAATAGGCTCTGCAGGTGTGTTGTAGTGTGCGTATGGGTCTGCAGGTGCCGCTGTATACTGGGCCTCTGGAGCTGGTGCGGCCTCTGGCTGTGCAGCAGGCTCGACCCTCTCCTCGCCGCCCTTCTTGACGACCATGATCACGACGACCACGATGATCGCGATGATCACGAGCAGGACAACAAGTCCGATACCGCCAAGCACGAATGGCAGAGCGCCGAGGTCGTTGGAAGCAGAGCCGGAGCCGCCAGTGCCAGTGCCGGTACCTGTTCCGGTACCACCAGTGCCACCGGTTCCGCCGGTGCCGCCAGTGCCGCCCTCGGTGTTCTGGACCTTGACCTTGCCGATGACCTTGGTGATCTCGCCACCATTGCCATCAGAGACCTTGACCTGGATGTAGTAGTCTCCATCCTCGACGGTCGTGGTGTCCCAGCTGGTCGTTCCAGTGTTTGCGTTGCCAAGCTCGATGGTGTCCCAGAACGTCCTGTCAGTGCTGTACTTGATGTTGCAGGTCAGTGTATCGCCGTTGCCGTCTGCTGCGGTCCAGGTGATGTCCACTGTGCCTTTGAGCACATCAGCGTTCTTCGGGGCAGTGATGGTCAGGGTTGGGACCTCGTTGACGTAGTTGGAGATCTTCACATCGTTGATGATGTACTCTGCCTGGAGGGTGCCATCATCGGCAACGACCTTCAGGTCATAGGTTCCATCGGAAACGGCTGTGGTGTCCCAGCTGTACTCGCCATCGTTCTCCTCGCCTGTGACGACCTCGGTCCAGGTGGTTCCATCATCATCGCTGGTATAGAGAGCGATGGTGAGGGTCTCACCGTAGTCTGGGTCTGCTGCCATCCACTCGACCGTTGTGGTTCCGGACAGTGTGTTCTCGTCCATTGGGGAGAGCACATCAAGGACCGGAAGGTCTGGGTTGAAGACCTGGAAGTTTGCAACCTCTGCTGTGACCATTGCATCGTCAGTATCCCTGATCGTGAGCCTGAGCGAGTAGGTCGCATCCTCGAGGGTGGTTGTGTCCCAGTCGTAGGTGCCGGCATTTGCCTGGTTGGAAACAACAGGCAGCCAGTTGCCGGAGCCATACTTGTAGTCGATGTTGACCTTCAGGTCGCCAGCTGCGTCCTCTGCATCGGTTGCATCCCAAGCAATGGTATACACACCGGTGACAGTGTCGGTCGCTGTCGGGGCGGTAATGGCGACAACTGGGTCGTCATTGTTGAAGACCGTGAACACATCGGACTCGGCGCTACCCTCGGTCTCACCATCGGAGGCTGTGACCTTCCACTTGTAGGTGGTGAGGTCTGCCAGGGCGGTGGTGTCCCAGATGTACTTGCCGGTGTTGGATCCGGTGTAAAGGTTGTTCCAGGTGGAGCCGCTGTCTGCAGAGTACTCGATGGTGATGGTCAGCTCGTCCATGTCGGAGTCAGTTGCGGAGTAGTAGCACTCCTTGACACCGGAGATGGTCTCGCCGCCAGCAGGCACGAGGTTGCTCACAACAGGCTTGTCCTGATTGTTGATGATGTGCTTGAATGGTGTGATATCATCGTTCCAGAGGGCGGAGGTGTCGTGTGCGACGACCTTGACCATATAGTTGTTGCCATCCTCCATTCCGGTGATGTCCCAGTCATATGCACCATCGTTCGCCTCACCAGTGACGATCTCTTCCCAGGTCACAGCGTCTGTGATGGAATAATAGATATCTACAGTGAGTGCAGAAGCGTCATCTTCGTCATCGGTGGCATCCCACTCGATGGCCATTGTTCCCCTGAAGACCTCGGAGGTCGTTGGGTCAGGAGAGGTAATGGAAACCTCTGGTGGGTCAGGGTTGTTGATGGAGATGGTGTTCTCCACTATGCCACCCTTTGATGGTGTGCCATCGTCCCAGGCCATGATCATGACGTCGTAGTCGTTGTCATCGAACCCGCTGCAATCCCAGGTATAGGTTCCGGAGTTGGAGAGGGCGGTTGCGATAGCGTGGTAGGTCTCTGTTCCCGTGGTCCTCCTATAGATATCAATGAGGAGGTTTGCGTTGGTGGTCTCAACATCGGTTGCGGTCCACTGGAAGTCGACGGAGCCGTCGAGTTCCTCTGCACCGACACCAGGGGTGACCATGTTCACAACAGGAATCTCGTTGAAGACAACGATGTTGAATGGGAGCTTCACATAGATATGGTCCTCATCGTTGCAAGCCCTGTCCTCGGAGTAGACCTCGATCTCGACGAACTCTCCGGTGCCGAGTGTGGTACCAACTGGACAGGTGACCTCCACCTTACAGATGTAGGTCACGGAGCCGGAGAAGCCCTCTGCAGGAGCGTCGAGGTCGCCCATGGGGACGCCATCGATGTCTGTTCCTACGGCCTTTCCGATCCCTGAAGTCTGATCAGTGATCTTTGTTGTCCATCCAGCAGGCTTGGAGTGGGTCTTGAACATGACCTCGTAATAACTTCCACAGCCAGGTGTGAGTGTTATCTTGAAGTCGAAGGCTCTTGTTCCGCCAGTCTCAAGGTCTGTCTGCTGGTATGTAGGATACGCGGTGGTATCCCCATTGTTTCCGTCAGGTCCATGCATCTTACTCCATGAACCGCCGGAGCGCACATAGATATTACTGGTGTTGCACGCCGCGGCGTTCGGCATAAGGGCAACGAACCCAATAGCCAAAAACGCAAGGGCGACCAGCACCACTATCGTCCTTTTCATCATATATGTTCCTCCACTGTCGTTTTCAGTAGTTAGATAAAATATCTCAAGTATGCCTATAAAACCGTTACGGTCTCTTTTTTCGGTTTTGTTCAACTCCGTTAATTTTGCACTTTTACTCGTGATTGTTTAAGATTTTTCTTATGTAAAGAGAATATACTAGTATATTTACAGTATAAACTGAGTTATATTTATGGACGAAAAGTAGCGAAAAAGTGCCGAACTTCTAGCGCTTTCGCTAGTCTTAAGATGTTCATGAACGTCTTAACCTCCGCCCGAGTTACCGGACAGTGGTCTTTCGGAGTCGTCCTTGGGTCCCATGACCCAATGATGATCGCCTGCTCCAGCCTTCAATCCGGTGTCCCTGAACGCCATGCCAAGAGCGTTGGTCGGGCAGTTGATGATACAAAGACCGCAGTCCTCAACCCCCATACACTTGTTCAGGGTCTTGTCCGTGAGCTCTGGATACATCCCAGAGCCTGGCTTGATGGCAGATGATGGGCAGACCTCGGAGCAGATGCCACAGCGTGCACAGGCGGAGATGAACGCATCTGCGTCTATCTTGGAAAGCTCATCGTTTGTGAGCTTACCCTCCCTGCCAGCTCCTGGAACGAAGCGCGGTTCTGCCTTGGCCTTTCGACCCAGGGCGGACTGCAGACCGATGGAGAAGAACGCCACAGCACCTGCAGTGCCGATGACCTTCAGAGCATCACGCCTGTTCATCTTCCCCATCAGACGCCACCTCCTTCCCAGTTGTTGATCCACTGGATAGCATCATATCCGCAGATCTTGAAGCATTTGGCGCATCCAATGCAGTTGGTGTTGTTCCCAACGTTCTGGTCGATGTCACCGTCCTTTTTGAACCCTGGGAACTTCTTGTTCGTATCAGGGTCCAGGTCGTTCATGTCCCAGGTCCTCAATGACAGAGCATCCACAGGACAGACATCTATGCATGGATGTGTGCAGTGCACACCGCGGAGGTTTCCGGCAGAGCCGTCATCCTCTGTAACTGGTATGTCGAAAGCGCAGACGACCTCGTTGATGTATGGAACACCACCGACCTTGAGGTCCATCTCCTCACCAGAGGTCTGGCGATACTCGTCCAGGTATCCCTCGTAATCGGTCCTGTTCTCGGGGTTATCGAAGTCCGCCTTCGTTGCGAATATCCTCTTTTTGAGCGTCTTTACACGCTCTTTGGAGTATTCGTCCACGAAGCTCTTTGAGTTCCTTGATGTGAAATGTGCGATACCAAGACCGGCAACACCACCAAGACCTATGAGGCCCAGGTGCTTGAGGAACTTTCGCCTGTTAGGGTCTGGTCCTGGCATCAGAAGAACCTCCCGTTGGCCTTGAGGTCCCTGATGTAATCAGTGACCCTGATGTCCACTGGACACTTTGGATCGCAGTTGGTGCAGAGGGTGCAGAAGAACGCAGCGTCAGAGGCCTTCATGTCGTAGGTCTCTAGAAGCTGCTCGTCACCCATCTTCATGGCCAATGCGTCCTTGACGGTCATTATCCTCTGCTCTACCTCTGCACCTGTGATGTCGTCCTTCATGGCGACCTTCACACGGATCTGTGGGTCAAGCTTGTTGAGCCTTGCCAGGGTCACCTTCTTGTCAGGGTCCCTGGAGGCGACGATGTTGTTGTAATTGTATTCGTTGTTGGAGCGTAGGTCCAGCTGAATGAGCATGCGCCTTGCCGGGTTCGAGGTCCTTGCTGCAAGGACGAATCCTGCAGGGTCGAACTTCCATGGGCACTGGGATGCACAAGCACGACACTCGTAGCAGGTCAAGGATTGAAGGTGCCCAGATGAACCCGCCAGGACCGGGAGTGCTCCGAGGAAACCACCCATGGTAACGAAGGCTGTGAGGTTTACGAGCCTGAAGGTTCCCTTCATGATGAACTCGCGTCTGTCCAGTTCAGGGTTGATCAAGCTCATTCCTTCACCTCCTCACCTTCAAGTTTGGCCTTCTTCGCCTCTTCCTTGGCGGCCTTCTCGGCCTCCTTCTCCTTCTTGACCACAGGGCAGACATCAACGCATTGGTAGCAGTTGATGCACTCTCCGGCTGGGACCTTGTAGAACTTCCTGCGCTCGTTGAGGACCTCCTGGAGCTCCTCTGGAAGCATGTCGAACCTCTTGGGCATTGCCAGGATGTTCGGGTTCTCCAGTCCCTTCAAGGTCTTTTTTACCTTGGGGTCGTTGAGTATCGGAAACCTGCACTCGGCCATGAGCGGTATGTCCATGGGACATGCCTTCTCACACTGCTTGCACTCAAGGCAGCCATGCATCGGAAGGTCCACCCTTCCTGTGGGTGAGAGCTTGGAGCCTGCTGCAATGGTCGCTCCGAACGGACAGAGGTACTTGCACCAGGCACGCTCTTCAAAGAAGAGCGAGAACATGATGAGACATACCAGGAAGATCACTGGTATGACTATGATGAACGTTGGGGACAGTGTCATCTGGCCCGCGGCCCTGAACATCGTCCCAGCAGGACAGATGTCACAGAACACGGTCCTGCGTAGCAGGACGGACATCCCAAGGAACCCGATGACCACACCATACTTGATGAGCCTCTCCTGGAGGATCTCTGGTGTGTGCCTGTGCTTGAGCCCAAGGAACTCTCTGAACTTACCGATGAAGTCCAGGAGCGTTCCGAAGGGACAGACCCAGGAGCAGAAGGCCCTACCGAACGTGAGGGTGAGCACGATGATGAATCCAAGGGAGAACCCCGTAAGGGTCATGGTCCCAAGGGTGCTTGTCGTGTAGTACTCGTATTGGAACGGCACAAGGTGTGCAAAGAAGTTCTGGATATGGAAGAACGGATCGATCCAGCACGGGGTACCCAGGGCGAAGTAGTCCCAGTAGAACCTGATGTGGTCCCAGTAGAAGTATGAGACGAAGGGCAGGCCCACGAAGAAGGTTATGAAGAAGAACCACTGGGCTATCTGGCGAATGAGCTGTCTGCTCAACATGGTCCGTCACCTCCGTTCATTTGTTACACCTACATCGAATACATTATTAGGCCTGATACGAAGCCGAGGATTATGGATCCCGGCAGGGACATCAGGTCTATGGCCTCTATTGAGATCCCGTGGGCTGCGATACCGAGGGCTAGCCAGAGCATGATCCCGCATGCGACGCCGCATCCGGTCATGAGCGCAAAGGGCTTAGGTTCGAAGAATCCCATTTTCACACCTCTATAACAGCAACAGCAGGAAACCTACCAGAGCACCGCCTATGAGCCCGCCAGGGAACCACAGCTTGCGTCCTAGGGCCCAGTTGGTCACAGCACCGCAGAAGACACCACTGACTAGGAAGATCATCAGCATGATGAAGAACGTCATCAGATCGTAACCGAGAATCTCCATGTCTTAACCTCCTGGTATTGGTTGCACCACTATGGCGATGATGAGGGCAGTTACCCCCGTGGCGATCATGATACCCGCTGATTGTGACCTACCGGAAGACCCGATGGGTGCTCCCATGTTCCCCTCCCCTATTCCTCCGATACCGCCCAGCGGCGACGGTCCACAGGATGCTGCTGCGTTCACGATGAACGCTGCGAGTAGTGTGGATATGACTATGGATGCCTGTGTGGAGCCTGGGTCTATCTCGTAGACCTCGTTGAGCTTCTCTCCCCACCTGAACACTGCAGGGATAAGTGCAGCGGCCAGGATACGACCGCAAGGCATCGGGAAGATGGTCGGGGTGTTTGCCAGGAATATCGCGATACCGATGTATCCCAGACCGATACCGACCATTGGCATGGACAATGCTGCGAGCTTGTCCAGCAGATAGATCATCACATCGAACCCCCCTGCAAGTCCCATGGCACCTGCAATGAGGAAACCTGCGGTCATTGCCATCACAGGATGTAGGATGACGCCAGCGAGCAGGTCCTGGATCTTTGCCTGGCCGATGACCATTATGAGAAGGGCCAATGCGGCCAATATGAACTGGATAGGGAACGGAGGCTTTACGATGAGGGTAATGGCCAGGACCATCATGAAGATGATGAGCGCAAGGTAACCCTTGAGCATCTGCTTCTCCATGCCCTTGATGACGGCGACGAATGCCTTGAAGCCTTTTGGCTTGTCCTCCTGAGGCTCTATGTATTCTTCATCGTCGGTCACTTCTCTTCCTCCTTTCCTTGAGGGTTCTTACCCGAAAGGTCCGAAGAATCCTTAGATTCGATTGGATCTTCTTCCTCTTCCTCGTCGCCGCCCATCTTCTTGAGCTTCTCCTCGAGGACCGGCGGGGTAAGAGGTGTGATGAACTTCATTCCGACCATACAGACGGTGGTGGCGAAAAGGATACCGAGCTGCTGTGCGTCTCCGAAGGAGCCGATGGACAGCTTGGTCATTCCCTCGCCGATGGTCCCGATGCCGCCCAGTGGGGACGGGCCACAGGACGCTGCTGCGTTGACTATGAACGCGAAGACGATGGCGCCAACGAGCTTGGAGTTGCCGGACTGGCGGGCCACCTTGAACCCGAAGTATAACGCAGCTGGCATCAGTGCAGCTGCGAGGATCCTACCGCATGGCATGGCGATGATGGTAGGCATGTTCACAAGCAGGATGACAGTGCCTGGAACACCGAACGGGATGAACTTTCCGAACTTGAGGTTTTCCATCCTGTTCAAGGCGTCAGCTGCTGCATCGAACGCTCCTGCAGCTTCCAGTGCGCCTGCTACCATAAAACCTGCCACAAGGGCTGTGATCGGATGGATGATGACCATGCCGGCCATGTCCTGGGCAGAGATCCTGATGACGCTCTTGTCGAGATACCATCCGAGGATGGTCATCAGGACGATAACGAAGGCTGCAAGGACCAGAGCTGCCTGGATGGGTAGTCTGTCCTGGGGGACGACGCCTTTGAGTGAAAGGATGATAACTGCGAAGAAGAGGATGAGCGAAACGAAACCGATGAAGAACGGAACGTTCAACATGTCCTCCTTCAAGGCATCCATTCCAGAGAGTGTCTCGAACTCGCCCTTGACCGTCTCTGTCATGACGAGGTTCCTTGTGGTCAGGGTGGTGTCGTTCCCTGCGAAGGTCCACTGGGATGATACAGGGGTCAGAGTGACGTAGTAGATGTGGTCGCCGATGTCTCCCTCTTCGAGGTCTATGACGAAGGATGCGTTGGCAGTGTCGCCTGTGCCGTTGAGGTCAACGGTAGCGTTGGCGACCTCCACTGGTGTGCCGATGACAGTGAACTCGGATGAGTTCAGGAGCATCGGTTCTGTGGAGTAACCGCCCAAAGGCTCGAACATCTGACCGTCCGTGCCGTAGGAGACTTCGTAAACTGTAATGATGACAGGTCCTGCGCCTTCCTGGTTCAACTGAACGTTGATGTCGAGATTGGCCTGGGATGTTGAGTCCTCGTATCGCAGGACCGGTTCCTGGAACCCGGAGCCATCTGCGAAATCAAGGTCGTAGACCTCATCTTCCTCCTGGAGCCCAGAGTGCAGGTTATTTGCACCAGTGACGACAGAAACACCGATAAGGACAATAGCTGCTACAAGAAGGCCCACAAGGATGGCTGTGGATGGCTTCATGGTGGACTTGATGTATCCCTTGAAGCCCCTTGGTCTTGGACTGCAGCCACAGTCCTTGATGGCCTGGAGGTTCTCTGGAAGTTTGGCAGCGTCCTTTGGCGCTCCCATTGGCTCGATGATCCTCTGGCAGATGAACCTGGAGCCCACCTTGGTCACACCGACCCTGGAACCGAGCACCACCTTGTTGAGGCACATAACACAGGGGCTCATCTCTGCCTTGACCTTCTTGCCACTGTCCGTCAGGACCGTGACGCCCAGGGACATCTTGCCGCCGGACTTGGACCTGCAGGAGTTGCAGTCCGAGCCGAGGATATCGTCGGACCCGACGATGATGCCCTTTCGGCCAGGGAACATGAGAAGTCGAAGCTCGAACAAGAGGAATATGGCACCGATCACGAGGAACAGTGCGTAGATGGTCGTTTCAGGAGCGACGTCCAGACCCATGAGGTTCATAGGGCATCGACCTCCTTTCCAACATCTCTGAACATTGTAGCGATAAGTGACTGGGGAGTGATGGCGCGGCCGTAGTTGATGCCGGCCTCCTCGTCGTTGATCTCACGGAGTCCCTCGTCTATCTGGAGCTCACAGAACGGACAGGCTGCAAGGCAAAGGTCCACATCAGCGTTTTTGATGTATTCCATCTTCCGTTCCCTTATCTGGAACGACAGGTCCTTCTGTGAGGCCCTGACACCACCACCCGCACCACAGCATCTGTCGGCCTCTTCCATCTGGACCCATGTCCAGCCTGGCATGGACTCGACGATGGTCTTGTACATGAGGTCTGCATCTATGTTCATACCCCTGCCAAGATGACAGGGAACGTGTGCGCAGATCTTGTATTTTGGAAGTGGGTTCCACATCGCTTTCTTGACGTAGAGCTCGTTATTGCGAGCCAGCGAGAAAAGTACCTCAAGATAATGGTGGACCTTGATGCCGAGCTCGTCGGACCTGTCCGAAAGGAGCTGGGATGAGCAGCCTGGACAGGCGGTGATCATCTTATCAACGCCCAGCCTGGAGACCAGGGTGAGATTGTCGTTGCGAAGCTTATCAGCATCGCCTGAGGCACCAGCCCTTCTGACCGGGGAACCACAGCACTTCTCCTTATCTATCATGACATAGTCGAAGCCATACTTGTCGTGCAGGAACCTCGTGGCGAACCGGGAGCCTACCTGCCTTCGGGACATGGTACATCCCTCGAAGACAGCGAACTTGCCCCACTTTTTCGCGGTCTTCGTAATGACCGCTGGTTCCACGAGCCTGTCCGTCATTTGGCCTTTACCCCCTCTTTCTCCCCCTGCGGTTTCGTATTGTCCTCCTTCTTTTCCTCTTCCTCCTTCTCCTCTGGCTTGGGTTCTGGAGGTTTGAGGCCGATATCAACCCCAGCTATCTTGCTGTAGTTACGGAAGAAGTTCGTGACGCCCTCTTTCTGTGCCTCGATACCAGGCTTGATCTTGGGCTTGTCCTCGAAGACATTGCCGTGGGTGGTTGCCATGTTGACGATGTGCTTGTGGGCTGGCATCTGTCCCTCGCCCTTCTCAGCAAGGGCTGCCCTAGTATGGTCCATCACATGCTTCACGTTAAGGCCCCTTGGGCATGCCTTGACACAGGCCATACAGGAAGTGCACGAGAAGACCTCACCCTTGTTGGCCTTGGCCATATTGCCTGACCTAGCTGCTATCATGATGCCACGTGGTCCGAAGTATGTGTCCTTGGACTGCATCACAGGACATACTGCGACACACTGCTGACAGTCCATACAGAGGTTGGAATCCTCCATCCCTCGGAGTATGGAGTAGACCATTATCAGAAGGGGTACGAAGGCCAGGGCCATCGATATGGCTGTGAAGACGTTGAACTGGGTGAATATAGCTATCATATTCAACACTGCCAGAAGGTGTCGTGGGGCCAAGCCCGAAAACCCCCTTCCGGTATTAATACATTATTAAGAATGAGTTCATATTCACGTGCGTGAACGGGAGTTCGAGCGGTAGGACAGAGGGCCTTCTGGCTTCAAGAGGCTTTCAAGCCGTGATCGTCGCTTTTGTAGCGGTGCTTCTCCGGGCCTTACCACTCCTTGAATACTCTTCGTGGGGAGCGGACTTCGGGATACACGCCGGGCTCACTCGGTCGTTCATCGATACCCAGGAGATGTTTCCGACCTACACGGGCTGGGGTGCATCCTACCAGTACTTTCCTGTGCTGTACTGGATGACAGCTGCAGTTCACCTTTTCCCGGGAGTACGGGTGGAATGGATACTTCCATGGATGGCTCCCGTGTTCGGTGGTGGCTGTGTTCTTCTTGTCTATGTCATCACCCGTATGACCCTGGGAAAAGAGAGACGTTTCGTAGGATTGTTGGCTGGTTTGTTACTAGCTGTCAATACCATCCACCTTTTCCAAACGTCCAAACCATACCCGCTTGTTACAGGTCACTTCTTCGCGCTTCTTCTGTTCCTGTTCTACGCTGTTGGTACGAAGCGGACCTGGTCCTACGTTTGGATGTTTCCTGCAGGGATACTTCTGATACTTTCCCACCACCTCTCTAGTTATATCTTTATCATATCATATATAGGGGCCATCGTGGCACGGGCGGTCCTTGAGAAGGAGTGGGATGATAAACAGATACAGCGGGACTTCCTGTTCGCAGGCTACATGCTTCTGATCACGTTCATGTACTGGGACCTCTGGGTGGGTCCGATGAACAGGTGGGTGGAGAGCTTCTTCTTCATGCCGCTTCCTGCACTGACAGTAATTACACTCATCGTGCTGTGGGGCATCTACCGGGTGCTGAAGTGGCAGCATGAGAGGTTGTGTCATTGGGGACGGAAGTTGGTGTATGACATCCCCACCGTGCCGGACCTGCCGCTGCTGATCGTGTGTTCTGTTCTGTGGTTCGG